>JADJJE010000026.1 GCA_016706685.1 Sandaracinaceae bacterium
CACGGGCGTCCCCCCGGTGTCTGGAGCCGTCCCGGTGCACCGGGGAGGGGCAGCTGAGTCCTGCGCGGCGGCGAAGGTCGCGCGGGTACAGCAGACAAGCGAGCAGCGCAACACGACCGAGCTTGATGTGCGCGGTTCATCGGCCACCCGCAGCCGGTAGCTCGCGTTTCGCGCTGTCGCCCACGGGCGAGACGCGGGAGCCCACCGAGATCGTCATCGCGCACGACGACGACGTCAGCTCGACCCGCCGCCCGCGACGGGGCTGACGCGGGAACGGCGACCGTTCGTCTGGCTGCCACCGTCGTCTCCGCCCTGCTCTTGCTCCCCATCTCGCGACCCTCCGACGTCAACGGCGCCCATCTCCGAAGGAGCGTCGCTCGTGGACCCACACCCGCCCACGGCCAAGACGACGCACAGCGCCAACAGACCTCGATACCTGCTCATGAATCTCATCTCCTTGCCAGGGTCAGTCCCCACGCAGGGACGACACTAGAAGATGGAGAACAGCCGACGCAACCGCCGGCCTGCGGCGCGTCACTCGGGCAGGAGACGCACCGTGGTGAGCGTGTCCGGCTCGATCAGCAGGGTGTCCTCAGCCACCAGCTCGCCGTCGCGGGTCTCGAAGTCGAACGTGTCCGCCACGTAGGAACGGATGCCGATGGTGCGGGCCCGCCCACGGAACCCGCCCTGCCCGAGGCCACCGGTGGTCCCGTTGGCGGGAGCGCTCGCGATGACCACCATCATGCCGGAGAAGTACCAGGGGTCGGTGCCTTCGCCGACACTGGCGGGCGTGGTGACCTCGAAGTGGATGTTGGGCGCGTTGTCGTCTTCGCAGTCGACGGCGTTGATGGCCATGCCGCCACGCGCCGGGTCCTGGGTGACGCTGGTCTCGGGATAGATGAGCCCCTCGCGCACCGGCACCGTCAGGGCCTGATGGGGAACGGCTCGGGCGCGTGTTGATGATGGGCTGGCTGAAGCACCAGAGGTAGGGCACCCAGTCGTCCGCGTCGTCGGTGTCCGCGTCGAGGATGCGCAGGTAGCCGTTGAAGCCCGAGGTGACGGGCACCTAACGATGAAGGTCCCGGGGTCCGGGAAGTAGGGCGTCCCGAAGTCGCAGGCCGCGCCGAGGCGCGAGTTGCAGCGCACCACCTGAACGCCGGGCACCGGTCCCTGCCGCATGGGATCCGTGATGTTGGTGATCACGGCACGGATCAGGACGGCCTCGCCGTCGCTCACGGGCGGGGTGACGTTACCCACGCAGGTGAGGTCGCGACCGGCTCGATCTCCGTGTCCTCGATGCCGATGATCTCCACGCAGCCACCGAGACCCAGCACGAGGAGCAGGGCGGAAAGGTGCGCGGGCACCGCGACCGAGGCCGCTACGAAAGATGGTATGCATACCGGTCTTCATCAGAATGCCCCTGAACGCTGAGGCCCGCGCCCTGCCGCCCCACGCTGGGCGTCACGCGCACGCGCGCGCTGGCCCTGTCCTCCGGCGTCATCGTCGCCGCCGCTCGAGACGATGACCAAGATGACTCCGGCGATGGCAACGGTGCCGCCCGCGACGAGAAGGCCGGTGGCGATGTTGGCACGTGTGCGCGCGGTCTCGGCGTCCGACTGATCCGCCGCGCTGGCGCAGTAGTAGTTCTCCCCTGCCCGAGCGCAGTTGGCGTCGTTCCACAGGTTCTTGGCGTTGATGCCGAGGCCCAGGCCGGCTCCGAGCGTGGCGGCCCCCACGGCGGTCACCACCCAGCCAGCCGTGCGCGCTGGGTTGGCTGGCTCCTCGGGGATCACGGGCGCTACGGGCTGCTGCAACCCAGGCGGCAGCTCGGTGACCTCGGCCCGGAGCCACCTCGAGCGCGGGCACGTGCAGCTCCACCACGCTGCCCTCGTTCGCTGCGGTGACAGTGCCCTCCCAGGGGATGCGGCCAGGCGCAGTCGCTTGCACCGGCCACTCGCCCGCATCGATGGGGATCGCCACGCTCCACATCACGTCATCGAAGGCGCGATCGCCCACCGTGACCTGCTCGCCGCGCGCGGGGCTGTCCACGATCACGCGGATGCGGATCAAGCGTGACCTCGAGCTCGGCCGCGCGGCTGCGCGCCATGCTCGCGCTCGGGCGATCCGGTGCGCGCGGCCAATGCTGCCGCTTCCAAGAAGGTGGCCCAGGCACTCGCCAGCCGGCCACCCTGCTCCCAGCAGACACCCAGGTTGAGCAGGGTGCCCACGGCCACGTCGAGCCGGTTGCTGGCCTCGAACTTGGGGCACGCTTCGTCGTAGTTGCCCTCTTCCATCAAGCGCCGGCCCTCACGGAAGAGCGCCTCGGCGGCGGCCTGTGATCCAGTGGACTGAGCGTCAGCGCGCAGGGGGGTCAGCGCGAGCAGCCCCAGCAGCATGAACCCGAGGAAGAGGCGGAAATACGTCATGACGGCCCGACGATAGTAGTTCAGTGGCACCGTCGTGTCCAAATGTGCGACGCGGTGTGCTGGCCCCCCCCGGTCAGCTTCAATCTTCAGGCAGGAAGCGGGCACGCTGGGCGGGCGAGGGGATCAGGCACAGCTCCTTCTTGCCGAACAGGCGGTAGCGGTTCTTGGCCACGCGATCGTACAGCCAGTTGCGCAGGAACACGGGCAGCACGCGGCCCACGGTGAGCAATGGCCACGGGAAGCGCAGGTAGCAGACCGCCCGGAGAAAGGCGCTGGACTGCGAGTAGGGCACGCCGCGCTCCACCAGCAGCATGCTGTCCACATCATCGGCGTCGAGGCCGGCGTAGCGCAACAGCGCCTTGCCCGTGGGTGTCTGCACCGCGCCGATGCGCAGGTTTCCCTTGGGGTCGTTGCGCAGGATGAAGTGCACCCAGCCGCTGCACACCACGCACTCCGCGTCGAACAGGATGACCACGTCGCTGGGGCTGATGGCTGAGGGGAGCTCTCCGTGGGTGGGGCGGCGCATGGCGAGGCAGGATAGCGCAAAGCCTGTGGTCGTCAGGGCTTGATTGTGTGGTTTAATTGTGTCACTCATTTGAGCGATGCAGCCCGACAAGTCTCCCAGCGCCATCGAGCACGCCCTGACGCAGGACATCTTGCGGGGGCGGTACGCTGTGGGGAGCCGGCTGCCCACGGTGCGGGAGCTGGCCGAGACGCACGGCGTGAACCCCGCCACGATTCAACGTGTCGTCTCGCGGCTCGAGACGCGCGGCCTGGTCACCGCGCGGCAGGGCAGCGGGCTGCGCGTGAACGACCCGGCCGAGTCGGGGGACATCTCGCTGATCCCGTTCTGGCTCGAGGCCACACTGGACCAGCCCGCGCAGGCGGTAAGCATCTTGGCGGACTTCCTGGAGGTGCGGCGCGTCATCGCGGTGCGTCTGATGGTGCGCCACCGCGAGGCGCTGCTGGCGCAGACCGCGCAGCTGCAGGGGGCCGCGGCGCGCATGGTGGCGGCGTCGCACGAGGGGGTGAGCGCGCTGCGCGACGCCGACATGGCGTTTGCGCGCGCCATGCTGCAGGCCACCGGCAACGTGGTGGCGCTGAGCGTGCTGAACACCATGGCGCGCGTGCTCGAGGAGCTGCCCGTGGTGGCGCAGGCCATGTATGCCGAGCCCGCTGCCAGTACCGCGTCCATGGCCCGCGTGCTGCAAGCGCTGCGCGACGGCGGGGAGGGCGCGGGGGCCACCATCGAGCACGCGCTGGCCGACGTGGACGCACTGACGCTCGCGCGCTTCGAGGCACTGCTGCGAGCACGCGAAGGAGTGAGCGCATGAGCTGGACGAAGACCGAGGCACGCCTGCGCGACGCGCTGATGGCGACGATCCTGCCTGCGCCAGGCCGTGGCCTGCCCGCCATCGAGGACGTGGACCTGCGCTCGTTCTGGGTGCGCTTCGACGCAGCCGCACCCGTGCACCTCCGCCTCGGTCTGCGCGCGGCCACGCTGGTGCTCGGCGGGCTGCCCCGCGTGCTCGGCTTCGCGGGCACGCTGCCCGAGCTGAGCGCCGACGAGCGCGAGGCGTTCATCACGCGCGCCGCGCAGCTGCCCGGCATCGATGCGCTGGTGGAGATCGCCAAAGTGGTGGCGAGCTTGGCGTACTTCACGGACCCGCAGGTGCAGGCCACCGCCCGGAGGCGCGCGTGATGAGCGAAGGCAAGCGCATCGACGGGCGTGAGGTGCACCGCGCGCTCGAGCTGCGCGCCGACGTGGTCATCGTCGGCAGCGGCCCGGCGGGCAGCGCGGCCGCGCGCGAGGTGGCCCGCGCGGGCGCCTCGGTGATCGTCATCGAGGCGGGCCGTTGGTTCGCGCCGCGCGAGTTCCAGTTGTCGGCGTTCCACTCGATGGCCGACACCTACCGCGACATGGGCGCGTCGGTGGTGCTGGGCTCGGCCCCCACGCCCTTCGTGCAGGGCAAGCTGGTGGGCGGCAGCTCGCCCATCAACGGCGCCATCTGCTGGCGCATGCCGCGCGACGTGTACGACGAGTGGCTCACCAAGGACCGCGCGCTCGCCGACGCGCTGCCGTGGGACCTGCTCGAGGCCACCACCGACATGCTGGAGGCGCGGCTCAACGTGCGCCCCACGGACCCGGCCGTCGCAGGCGCAAAGAACCAGCTGCTGGCGCGCGGCGCCGAAGCGCTGGGCCTCGCGCACCGGCCCATCCGCCGCAACGTGCAGGGCTGCGAGGGCCTCGGCCGCTGCATGCAGGGCTGCCCCAACGCCCGCAAGCTCTCGGTGGACGCTACGTTGCTGGCCGACGCGGAGCAGGCTGGCGCCGTGGTGCTGAGCTGCACCGAGATCACGGGCATCGACGTGCGGGCGGGCCGCGCCACGGGCGTGCACGGTGTGACCGACGGCGGCGCCGAGGTGCGCGTGCACGCGGCGCGCGCGGTGATCGTGGCGGCCAGCGCCGTGCAGACACCCGCGCTCTTGATGCGCAGCGGCCTGCGCCAGGGCCCCGTGGGGCGCCACTTCCAGTGCCACCCGGGGGTGTCCATGGCCGGGCGCTTCCCCGAGCCCGTGCGCATGTGGGAGGGCGCCACGCAGGGGCACGAGGTCACCGGGCTGCGCCACGAGGGCCTCAAGTTCGAGGCGCTCGGCTTCGACCTCGGGGTGATGGCCGGTCGCCTCGAGGGCGTGGGCCGCGAGCTGGCGCGCGAGGTCGACGACATGGCGCACGTGCTCGACTGGGGCGCCGCGGTGCGCGCCGAGGCCGAGGGCGTGGTGCGCGTGGTGCGCGGCAAGCCCCACGTGTTCTTCTCCCCGAGCGAACACGACGTGCGGCGCTACCGCCGCGGCCTGCGCGTGATGGGCGAGATGATGCTCGCGGCCGGCGCCGACCACGTCTCCCCGGGCGTGCGCGGCTTCCTGCGGCGGACGTCGCGCGTGGCCGACCTGATCGAGCTCGAGCAGCACGGCCCGAGGCGCGCGTCCGCCTACACCAGCGCCATCACGCACATGTTCGGCACCTGCCGCATGGGCAGTGACCCGCAGCGCGCGGTGGTGCGCCCGGACTTCCGCCACCACACCACGCGCGGCCTCTACGTGGCCGACTCCAGCGTGTTTCCCAGCAGCCTCGGGGTGAACCCGCAGATCCCCATCATGGCCGTGGCCACGCTCGCCGCGCGGTCCGTGCTGAACACCCTCTGACCCTCCGGAACCCCATGACCATCACGCTCGATCAAGTGCTCTCCATGAACGGCCGCGAGCTCTACGACATCGTGCGCCGCGGCGCGCCCCTCGACCTCGACGCGCTCGCGGACACCACCTACACGGGCATCGACCTGAGCATGCCCGACCTGTTTCACAAGCCTGGCGTGGAAGCCGTTCCGCAAGACCTTCCACCGCGACCCAGCCAGCGGCGTGCTGCGCGGCTGGAACGTGAAGGTGGAGCAGACCGGCTGGGACACGCCGCCCGCGCCCAAGCGGGATCGCCACGGCAAGGCGCTGACCTTCGGGCACTACCACGTGCGCCCGGCGGCGGGCGTGCGCTTCCCGCGCGGTTGGCGTGGCGGGCACTACCTCGACTACCAAGTGGCCGGCAACCTGAAGCAGGACTTCCCCGCCAGCGCTGGCTTCTGCCCGCTGGTGAGCGTGAACCCCGGCAGCTCGGAGCTGCTGCTGGGCTGGGAGGTCTTCAAGGTGGGCCCCGCGTTCGTGCCCATCAGCGACTTCTGGGTGCTGAAGCGCGAGGGCGCGCTCGCGCCGGGTGACGTGGTGGCGCGGCCGGACGGCAAGCGCTGACGTCAGTCGCAGCGCTCGGGCAGCGAGCACGTGGCTTGCTGCATGGTGCGCGAGGCGTCCTTCGGCATGAGCCACGCGACCGTGCTGTTCATGGGCATGGGCATGGGGTCGCCCGGGCAGTTGGGGCGGAAGCGCGTGAGCACCGTGAGCGCCGTGCCATCGTCGAAGACCTCGAGGCCGCCGAAGGCGGGCGACATGGTGTACTGGAGCAAGTAGACGTCGTTGGCCGCCATGTCGACGCCGAGCGCGCTGCCTGGCGGCTGGCCCTCGCCGTTGCACCGGAGCGCGGCGGAGACCTCCTCGGCGGTGTGCAGGACGGTGGGTGTGGACGACGAGCCGCCCGTGAAGCTGCAGCCGGGGATGAGCAACGGCGCGATGGGTCGCGCCTGGGCGACCTCGGGCACCGTGCAGGTGAGCAGCTCCGTGCTGCCGCTGCCCGCGCCCGTGGTGGTGCCGCTGCCCGTGCCGCCCGTGCCCTCGGCGCCTCCGCCGCAGCCGGCGAGCAGGCAGAGTGCGAAGGGGGCCAGGCGAGAGAACACGGGATGGACGATGTGGCGGCGCATGGTGATTCCAGTCTACGCAGGTGTGTGGCCGCCTGGCGCTCGATTCGTGGCCGCCATGGAGGCGAAGTGTCCGCGCTCGTCGCGTTTCGACCAGAAGCGCGACAAGCTGTGGCCCTCAACACCCCTGGAGACGCTGCCCCATGTTCGACCGCACGATTGGCCTCGAGGTCCTCGATGACGCCGTCTACACGCAGTACCGCGCCGAGATGACGCCCCTGCTCGAGGCCGCGGGGGGCCGCTTCGTCCTCGACGTGCGCGTGGCCGAGGTGCTGCGCGGCCCAGCGGAGGCGCGCTTCAATCGCCTCTTCACGATTCGCTTCCCCACGCAGGCGGCGTTCGCGGCGTTCTTCGCCGACCCGGCCTACCTGGCCATCCGCCAGCGCCTCTTCGCGCCCAGCGTGGGGCAGGTCCACGTCCTCGCGGCTCACGAGTCGCCCGCAGGCTGATCCGACGCGAGCGAGCTGGACGTTCCCGTGTGTCCCCGCTCACCCGCGACGGCCGGCCGCCAGCGCAGAAGAGGACGGCGGCGCAGCCAACAAGGCCTCGATGGCGTCCACCAGCGCCTCCACGAACACGGCGCGAGGCGGCGCGTCACCCGCTTCGTCGCGGGCCAGGTAGTCCGACATGCCGTGGAACAGCAGCCCGGTGACCAGCAGCATGCGCGCGGCCAACAGCGCGCGCGGCACGGGGACGGCTCCGGTGGTGGCACGCGTCATGCCGCGCAGGAGGCGCTCGGCGCCGCGGTTCTGCTTGGCGCGGTGCTCTAGCGTGGCGTCGGGCTGGCGCATCAGCTCGGCCTGCACGCGCAGGAACGCGCGACCGCCGTCTTCGTAGTCCAGCTTGGCCGCCAGCGGCCGCACCAGCGCGTCTACCCACGCACGCAGCGTGGGCTCGCCAGTGCCCGCCTCGAGCGCGTCGATCATGGCGTGCCGCGCCGCCTCGATGCCCGGCGTGTGCTTGTCCAAGATGGCCTGCACCAGCCCCGCCTTGTCGGTGAAGTGGTACTGCGCGGCGGCCCGGTTGCGCTGCCCGGCCTCGCGGCTGATCTCGACCAGGGACACGCCGTCCAGCCCGCGCTCGGCGTAGAGCTGCTCGGCGGTGGCGATCAGGCGCGCGCGGGTCTCGGCGGTGTCGGGGCGCATCAACCGAAGCTAGATGCCTGCCGGCGCGGCTCCTGTCGAGTCCGTGGAGGGTTTTACGGGGTTCTCACCGCCCGAGGTCGAGGGCACCGAGCTCGCGTCGCCGTCTATCGACTCGTCACAAGTCGATGGCGACCAAGGGAAGGTCTGGGAGGTTCTCCGTGGGCTCTGGCTGTCGAGGAATCCACCATGTTTCAAGGCACTTGGGCACCCCCGGCTGAAGCCGAGGGCAGCAAACCAGGCCCGGACGATCTGAAAGTCCCCGCGAGGGGGACTAACGGGTGGAAAGGTTGGTGACCGGCCTACCAAGGTTACCCGGGCCCCACACAGGGAGGCGGCTGGAACGGCTGCGTCCGGGTCCCTTGGGTAGAGCACACCCCGCTATCAGCCACGTAGTCCACGCCGACAGGCGGGGACTTTAGGACTATCCATGCGTAGTTTGCTGCCCTCCGCTTCAGCGGGGGGTGCCCCAATTCGCCTTTCCAGAAGCCGATTCGGCATGCCCATCACTACGAAGGACTTGTGACGAGTCGATAGACGTCGCCGTTCACGGCAACGCCAACCTCGAGCTTGCCAACATAATACGATCGTATTACCTTCCGCCGCATGGACCCAGTACGAGAGCTCGTGAACCAGCGCCCCTGGGGCGACGAGGTGCTGTGCGCGGCCAGCGCACCCGAGGCGCGGGAGGTGGCGCCGGGCATCCACATGTCGCCCGGCACGTCCAACGCGTACATGGTGCTCACCGCGGGGGGCCGCGTGATCGTGAACACCGGGCTCGGCTTCGAGGCGCTCACGCACAAGCGCAATTTCGATGCGGTGAGCACGCTGCCCACCACGCACATCCTGGTGACACAGGGGCACGTGGACCACGTGGGCGGCGTGGGGCTCTTTCGCGAGGCGGGCACGCGCTTCATCGCGCAGGCCAACAACCTGCGCTGCCAGGCCGACGACGCGCGCATCGCGGCCCGCCGGCAGACGCACAGCTACGTGTGGTTCCAGGAGGTCATCGACGGCGCGCTCGAGATCGCGGCGAAGCACCCCGACGTGGTGGTGCAGGACGCGCCCGTGCCCGACGAGCTGTTCACGGAGCACGCTGGTGGTGGAGACCGGCAACGTGCGCTTCGAGCTGCTGAGCTGCCCGGGCGGCGAGACCATCGACAACACCGTCATCTGGCTGCCCACCACGCGCACGGCGTTCGTGGGCAACACGTTCGGGCCGCTGTTCCCGCACTTCCCCAACTTCAACACCGTGCGCGGCGACCGCTACCGCGACCCCTTGGCGTATCTCGACACGCTCGACCGCGTGCGGGCGCTCGGGGCCGAGGTGCTGATCACCGGGCACGGCCTGCCCATCGAGGGCGGCGCGCTGATCCGCGCGTGCCTCGACCGGCTGGAGGCGGCGGTGCGCTACGTGCACGACCAGACCCTGCTGGGCATCAACCAGGGCCGCGACATCGACGACATCGCGCGCGAGCTGCGGCTGCCGGACGAGCTGTACGTGGGCGAGGGCTACGGCAGGGTGTCTTGGGGCTGCCGCACCATCTGGGAGAGCTACCTGGGCTGGTTCAAGCTGCGCAGCACGCGCGAGCTGTACCCGGCCGCGCCCGTGACGGGCACGCTGGCCACGCTGCTGGGGGCGGACCGCGTGGTGGACGAGGGCCTCACGCTGCTGGTCTCCGATCCGCTGCGCGCGCTGGGCCTCGCCGAGGCTGCGCTCGAGGCCCAGCCCGGCCACCGCGGAGCGCTCGCGCTCGCCCGCGACGCGCACGCGCACCTGCTGGAGCAGCCCGAGGACGCGAAGAACTTCTGGCTGGGTGGCTGGCTGCGCGCGCAGGAGCGCAAGCTGGACGAGGCCCTGTCTGCCGCGCCGGCGAGCGAGGCGGCAGCGGGTGAGGTGACGAGCCTGATGGCGGGCATGCCCGCGCGGTTCGTGCCGGACGCTGCGCCGGGGCTGCGCGCGGTCTATCAATACGAGCTGACCGGCCCCGAGGGCGGCACCTGGGCCGTGGTGGTGGAGAACGGCACCTGCCGCATCCACGAGGGCGCGCACCCCTCGCCCAGCTGCCGCATCGGCATGAGCACGTCCGACTTCGTGGGGCTGAACTACGGCGAGCTGCACCCGCTCAAGGCTGCCATGCAGGGCAAGCTGCGCTTCGAGGGCGACCGCAAGGTGGCCATCCACCTCGACAAGATCTTCACCAAGATCAAGCGGCCCGTGAAGAAGGCCAAGGCGGCCACCAGCGACGCGCAGCCGGACGTGATCCGCATCGACGACCTGCGCGAGCCGGTGCTCACGCCCACGCAGCGGCGCCTCAAGCGGCTGGCCGAGCGCGGAGCGGTGCGCTTCGACACGGACAGCGTGCTGAACGCTGCGCGCCGCCGCACGGGGCTCAACGACTTCGGGCCCATGGACTTCGTGCCGCGCCTCGAGCTGCTGCTGGCCGACTACCGCGCCGACGAGACGCTCTCCGGCCTCGGCAAGCAGACCGTGCACGGGGACCTCGTGCGCTACGCCAGCAACCGCCTGCTGATGCAGGACCAGTACACGCGCCACCCCGAGATCGACCAAGAGGTGATCGCGGCGCCCGTGATCGTGGCCGGCCTGCCGCGCAGCGGGACCACACACCTGGTGAACCTGCTGGCCGCTGACAGCCGCTTCCGCTCGCTGCCGCTGTGGGAGCTGCTCGAGCCCGTGCCCAACCCGCGCGAGCGCGCGCCGGGCAAGCTGGGGCGCGCGCTCTTCACGCGCCTGGACCAGGCGCTGCCCGACAAGGCGCGCGACTACCTGGGCGTCACCACGCTGTCGGCCGACCCGCGCTACCTGCGCTGCACCGGCAAGTGGGCCGGCATGCGCCTCGCGGTGCCGCACCTCGCGGCCATGCACCCCATGACGCCGGACCACATCCACGAAGAGATCGAGCTCATGGGGCCGGACTTCGCGAGCTACGTGTTCGAGTGGACGGGGCACGTGCCGCGCTACCGCGACCACAGCTTCCGCACCGACCAGACACCGCACTTCGCGTACATGAAGCGCGCGCTCCAGCTGATTCAGTGGCAGGACCGGCAAGCCGGGAAGCCCGCGCGACGCTTCGTGCTGAAGTGCCCGCAGCACCTCGAGAACCTGCCCGCGCTGGACGCCACGTTCCCGGACGCCACCGTGATCTTCACGCACCGCGACCCGGTGGCCGTGATCCAGTCCACCGTCACGATGCTGGGCTACGCCGAGCGCGTGGGGCGCACGCGCGTGGACGCCGACCGGCTGATCGCCTACTGGGCGGAGCGCATCGAGCGGCTGCTGCGGCGCGGGGTCGAGGACCGCGAGCGCATTCCGCAGAGCCGCTCGCACGACGTGCTGTTCCACGCGTTCATGAAGGACACCGAGGGCACGCTCGACACCATCTACCGGCGCGCCCGCATCCCGCGCACCAGCGCGTCGCGCGCGGAGCAGGCGGCCTTCCTCGAGGCGCACCCGCGCGGCAAGGACGGTCGCCTCGAGTACGACCTCGAGCGCGGCTTCGGGGTGCGCCCCGAGGACCTGCGGAAGCGCTTCGCCTTCTACTTCGAGCGCTTCCCCGTGCGCGTGGAGGAGTCATGACGCTACGCATCGGCATCCTGGGCGCCGCCCGCATCGCGCCCTTCGCGCTCATCAAGCACGCCCGCACGCTGCCCGAGGTGGACGTGGTGGCGGTGGCCGAGGAGTACCAGGGCCCCGAGGCGCTCGCGAAGTACGCGCGCAAGCACGGCATCCCCAGCACGCACCGCTCCTTCGACGAGCTGCTGGCGCGCCCGGACATCGACGCGGTCTACGTGCCGCTGCCCATCAGCATGCACGTGGAGTGGACCCTGCGCGCCATCGCGGCCCGCAAGCACGTGCTGTGCGAGAAGCCCATGGCGGCCAACGCCAGCGGAGGCGGCGCGCATCGCGAGCGCGGCAGAGGGCACGGGGCTGATCGTCGCCGAGGCGATGCACTTCCGCTACCACCCGCTGGTGGAGCGCGTGCGCAGCATCGTCGCCTCGGGGGAGATCGGCGCGCTGCGGTCCATCGACGCCAGCTTCTCGGCCTACCTGCCGTTCGACGACTTCCGCTTCGACTACCGCACGGGCGGCGGCGGCACCATCGACATGGGCTGCTATCCGGTGGGCTTCGTGCGCGCCGTGACGGGCGAGGAGCCCGTGGTGGAGAGCGCGCGCGCCAAGCTGCACGGCACGCTCATCGACCGGCAGATGGAGGCCACGCTGCGGCTGCCCACGAGCGGCGCCAAGGTGGACCTCTTCGTGGGCATGCGCTGCAGCCGCCTGCTGAGCGTGTCCATGAAGCTCGTGGGCTCGCGCGGGCGCATCGACATCCTCAACTTCATCAAGCCCGAGGTCTACCACCGCCTGGTGGTGCGCACGGACGGCGCGAAGCGCGTGGAGCGCGTGCCCGGCGGGTCCACCTACCGCGCGCAGCTCGCCGCCTTTGCCGAGGCCGTGCGCACCGGCGTGCCACCCACCACCACCGCCGACGACGCGGTCGCCAACATGCGCGTGATCGACGCGCTCTACCTGGCCGCCGGGCTGCCCGTGCGCGGGGACGCCGCGGTGCTGGCGCGCCTCGCGGCCGGCGCCTCACGCTGACCCTGCACCCGTTCGAGACCCCTCCCCGAGACCACGAGACCCGATGAGCACCTTCGACCACGCCAGCATCCCCGACCTGCACGGCAAGCACGCGCTGGTCACCGGCCCCACCAGCGGCATCGGCCGCGGCACCGCGCTCGCTCTCGGGCGCGCCGGCGCCACCGTGATCCTGGTGGCCCGCAGCCCTGCGCGTTGCGCCGAGGTGGAGGCCGAGCTGCGCGCCGCGGGCGCCCCCGAGCCCATCCGCGTCATCGCCGACCTCAGCCTGCTGCGCGAGGTGGAGCGCGCCGCGAGCGAGGTGCTGGCGCTGGGCGTGCCGCTCGACATCCTGGTGAACAACGCCGGGCTCGTGAACCAGCGCCGCCTGCTGACCGACGAGGGGCACGAGATGACCATGGCCGTAAATTACCTTGCCCCGTTCGCGCTGACGCTGCGGCTCCTGCCCGCCCTGCGCCGCGCCCCCGCCGCGCGCGTGGTGAACGTCACCTCCAACAGCTACGTCATCGGGCGCCTGCGGCTCGACGACCTCACGTTCAAGCGGTTCTACTGGCCGCTCGGGTCCTACTCGGCGAGCAAGCTCGGGAACATCTGCTTCACGCGTGAGCTGGCCCGGCGCCTCGCCGGCGAGTCCATCACCACGAACGCGGTGCACCCGGGGCTGATCTTCACGAACCTCGGCATCGGCAACAACCCGGGGCCGCTGAAGCTGATCCTGGGGACGGCGTGGAAGCAGTTCAGCATCGACGAGTCCGAGGGCTACCGCGGGCCCACCTACGCGGCCACGCACCCCGAGCTCGAGCACGTGACCGGGCAGTACATCGCGGACTGCCAGGTGACTGCGCCGAAGCGCATCGCGCTGGACGACCGCGCCGCGGCGAAGCTCTGGGAGGCGAGCGAGGCGATCACCGGGGTGCGCTTCCCAGAGCGTTGAGAGGTGGTCGGGAGGCGAGCACGAGCACGAGCACGAGCACGTCTACGTCTATCGACTCGTCGCAAGTGCCATGGCGACCAAGGGACGGTTCGGAGGGTTTGGGCGGGCTTCGGCTGTCGATGAATACAGCCTGTTTCAAGGCACTTGGGCACCCCCGGCTGAAGCCGGGGGCAGCAAACCAGGCCCCGGCGACCTGAAAGTCCGCGCGAGGCGGACTAGCTGGAAGCGAGGTTGACGACCGTCCTACCAAGGTTACCCGGACACCCCATGCCGTGAGGCTCCGCAGAGCCTCTGCGTCCGGGTACCTCGGGTAGAACACACCCTGCTGTCAGCCACGTAGTCCGCGCCGACAGGCGGGGACTTTAGGACTATCCATGCGTAGTTTGCTGCCCTCGGCTTCAGCCGGGGGTGCCCCAATTCGCCTTCCCAGAAGCCGATTCGGCTTGCCGGTCACCATCCAGGACTTGTGACGAGTCGACAGACGTGGACGTACGTCCACGTCTACGTTCTTGCGCGGCGAGGGCGACGGCCGTCCCTCGTTCAGGTCACGGCCAGGATCACGCCCAGCGACGCCAGCGACACCAGCACCCAGAGCGTGACGCCCTGCAGGAACGGGCGCAGGCCCACCTGACGCAGCGCCGCGCGGCTGAGGGCGGCGCCCACCAAGAAGAGCGTGAGCACCAGCAGGCGCCGCGCGAGGCTGCTGGCTGCGTCGCCGAGCGGCGCGAGGACCGGGAACGCGTTCACGAGGCCGGCCAGCACCACGAAGCCCAAGATGAACCACGGGCGCGCGGCGCGCGGGGCCTCGGGCGGGGTCGAGTCCACGGTGGCCGTGCCGGCAGCAGCCCGCGCCGCACGCCGCTGCCGACGGGTGTGGAAGGCCAGGGCCGCCGTGAGCGGGATGATCCACAGCGCGCGCGCCAGCTTCACGGTGGTGGCCACCTCGAGGGCGTCGGGCCCGTAGGTCATGGCGGCGCCCACCACCGAGCTGGTGTCGTGGATGGCCACGGCGCACCACAGCCCGAACTGGTGGGCGTCCATGCCGAGCGCGTGCCCCACCAGCGGGAAGACCAGCAGGGCCACGGCGTTGAGCGCGAACACCGTGCCGAGCGCCGCGGTCACCTGGTGCGCGCGCGCCGAGACGGTGGGCGCCACCGCGGCGATGGCGCTGCCTCCGCAGATGGCCGTGCCGGCCGTGACCAGCAGCCCCGTCAGCGCGTCCACGCGGAAGAGCCGCGCGAGCGCCCAGCCGAGCGCGAGGCACAGGGCGATGCTGCCCACCGCGAGGCCCGCGCCCAAGAGACCCACGTCCACCACGGCGCCGAGGTCGAGGCCCGCCCCGAGGCCCATCACGGACAGCATCAGCAGGCGCTTGGCCAGCGCGTTGGTCTCGGCCTCCCACACGTTCCACCCCGCGAAGGCCACCGCGACGCCCAGGGCCAGCGCGCCCACCGACCCGAGCCCGGGCATCACCAGGCAGGCGAGGCCGAGCGCGGGGACGACGGCGCGGCGCAGCCCACCGCGTGACCGAGTGAACGCACGGACCACCGCGGCTGCGCGCAGAGGCGCTGCGAGCGGGACGGGACCGGGGTGCAGGTCGAGCGTGGACATGACCCTGAAGGTGCCCCCGACACATCGCATGGACGAATCGTTTGATCCGATGTGCCATCACCCCCATCTATGACTAGCGCGCAGCAGGCCACCCAGCGCATCGCTCGCCGGCCTGTGCGCCGCACTGGGCGGCTGGCCTTCAGGGGGTGGCGGGGCAGTGGGCGAGCTCGGGGCCGAACTCCGCGGGATCACCGAGGATGAAGCCTTCGCGGAACCACCAAGGCACCGTCAGCGGGTACGAGTCGTCCGGCGCGTAGGATGCCGCCGAGGGCGCGACGACACCGAACTGCACGTACACGCTCCGCCCCGAGAGCGCGACGCGCTCCTCCACGGTCGCCGGCAGGGGTGGCACGCCCTCGAAGCGAGCTCGCCCGACCTCGAAGCTCTCGATGCTCCAGCGGAAGGGCTGGGGTCCCGCCGTCCGCAAGACCATGCGGCCGCGGTGCCCTGCGCCCCCCACGTCGATCACCAGCTCGTCGAGCGAGCTCCCTTCGTGGTCCGAGACCGTGACGCCGGGGATCACGGACCGGTGGCCGCCGCTCACGGCCGGGATGTCGCCCCACGACGCGATCCGATTCGCACAGGCATCGCGTGCGCGAACCAACGACTCGGTTCCGCCGAGCCTGGGTGGTGACCACCCGGACGCGCCCCGGAGCATCACCCACCGAAACGAGGCGTAGCAGCGCGTCGGGGTCAGGGTCTCCCTCGTAAAGCGTGTCGGAAAGCTGACCTCGTAGAGCCCCCCGCCAGGCGACCGGGTGGTGACGTGCAGGGAGAGGTTCCAAATCCGCGACCCCTCATCCACGAAGGCTTGCGCGTACAGGTTGTTGGACGCTTGCACCATGACCTCCACGGTCGCGTCGCCCGACTCGGAGCTCGCCAGCGGCAGGCGCGACCTCGCTCGCAGAGGTCCGCCGGGCACGGCGACGAGGTTCACGATCTCCCCACGCAGCCGCTGCTCGTTCTCGGGCTCGTCGTGGATCACGACGGCGATGCCTTCACGGAGGGCCATGTCGCGGTCTACCAGCCCCTCGAACGTCAGGAGCCCGCGCCGCACCCCGGGCGCCGAGAGCTGCAAGAACCCCCCTTCGTAGTCCTCCACCTCCAGCTGCCAAGGCGAAAGCACGTCCGAAGGCTGGACCACCACTTCACGGGGAAAGACGAGCGGCCCTGGCAAGGGCACAGGCGCACGGAGCACACTGAGCGCCTCGTCCCCGATGACCGCGGTGACGTTCCAGCAGGTCGCGCCGGACGAGTCGAAGCGCGCCGCACCGTTGGCGCCGGAGACGGCCTCCCACGTTGCCCCGCTGGCGCAGTCCTCGACCACGACGAGGGCGCCCGCCGCCGGTCTCGGCGCCTGGTGGCCCTCGTCGGTCAACACGATGACCTCGACCCGGGTGCCTGCGTCCGTCGACGACCCCGCGTCCGGTGGGTCGTCGACGGCGACCTCGTGGGCGCGGTAGCACCCGGGCGCGGCGAGCACGACGAGGGACAGCAGCGCGGTGGTCCACGGGGTCCGCCGACGGCCGCGCGCCCAGCCAGTTGGGGGAATGAAACGACGAAGGGTGGTGCTGAACCAGTGCGACATAGGCCTCGAGCGCCCGCTGAGCGGTCCGTTCGACACCCTATCTGGCCGGTGGGACCGCCGCGGTGTCACTTCTGGCGAGGTGCTTGTCCTTCGCAGCCGGTCAAGGCCGTGCCGTCCAGCAACTGCGAAGAACACCGTCGCGGCTGGACGTGCCAACGGACCCAGCGGGCGCCGGGTCATGCGCGTGACTGCCGTGGACACGTGCGAAGACGCCCTCGATCCATCGCCGTGACGAATGGTCGGAGCAGATGTGCCATAGTCACGCTCTATGGCTAGCGCGCGCGACGACTTCGACTCCCGCCACCTCGCCGTGCTGCGTGCCGTGATCGACGCCGGCAGCATCACCAAAGCGGCGCGCCAGCTGCACCTCTCGCAGCCCGCCGTGACGGCCAGCGTAAAGAAGCTGGAGGGGGCGCTGGGGGTCACGCTGCTCGAGCGCTTTGCGCGTGGCGTCACGCCCACCGACGCGGGCCGCCGGCTGCTGTTGCACGCGCGCCGCATCGACGCCCAGCTGGACGAGCTGGTGGCCGACGTGACCACGCGCGACGCCCCGCTCGCGCCCCTGGTGCTGGGCGCCAGCACCACCATCGCGGCGGGCCTGGTGCCCAAGCTGTTCGCGCGCTTCCGGGCGCAGGAAGGCGCCACGGGCTTGCGCCTGATCGTGGGCAACACCAGCGAGATCATCGCACAGGTGGAGAGCGGCGCCCTGCCCCTCGGGCTGGTGGAGGGGCCTCCGCGCGCGGCCCGTGTGCGCCTCGAGCGGCTGCTGGACGACACGCTCTTGCCGGTGGTGGCCGCCAACTCGCCGTTCCGGGGCCACAACGTGGACCTGAACACGCCGGTGCTGTGGCGCGAGGTGGGCTCGGGCACACGCACCGTGGTGGAGCGCGCGCTGCGCAAGCTGGGCCGCAAGCCCATGCCCTTCGACCTCGAGCTGGGCAGCACGGCCGCCATCCGCCGCGCGGTGGGGCTGTCGCTCGGGGTGGCGTTCCTGTCGCGCTGGTCCATGGGCGAGGACCTCGACGCGGGGCGCCTGCGCCTGCTGCACATCCCGGGCCTCGAGATCGGGCGGCGCTTCAGCTGGGCCCTGCCGAGCGCGCCCCTGAGCGGCACCGCCGCGCGCTTCCACGCGTTCGCCAGCGCCGAGCACGAGGTGGTGGTGCCGTGAGCGCCAGGTCACCCCGGCAAGAGCGCGCCTCGCTCAGTGCGCGAGGCCGCGCAGCTGCAGCGCGAGCGACGTGCGCAGCTGCTTCTCGATGGCGTCCTCGAGCGTGCCATAGCCGCCCAGCCACGAGATGATCGCAGCGAAGTACAGCGCGAAGAGGTTCTGCGCGGCGGCCAGCACGTCGATGTCCTGCGCCACCTCGCCGCGCGCCTTGGCCGCGTGCACCAGGCCGCCGAGCTGGTGCAGGAACGAGTAGGTCAGCGCCGCCATGCGCCGGCCGTTGGGGCCGCTGGCGGTGCCGAGCGCGCGCACGAAAGCGCTGGCCAGGTCGGGGGCCTCCCCATAGGTGCGCAGCAAGAGCCCGAAGACGTGCACCAGCTCGTCCAGCAAGGGGACCCCGCGCGGCAGCGTGCGGAAGGCGCGCTCCACCGCCGCGGCCAGGCGCTCGTGCATCACCATGCAGACCAGGTCCTCCTTGTCGCTCGCGTAGAGGAACAGGGTGCCCTTGGCCACGCCGGCGCGCTCCGCCACGTCGGCCAGCTTGGTGCCCCCCACGCCGTGCTCGAGGAACAGCTCGAAGGCCGCCTCGCGGATGCGCTCGCGCTTGTCCTCCTTGTTGGCCTCGCGCCGCCCACCCTCTACCGGGCGCAGGGCGGTCCGCTTCGACTTTGGTTTTGCGACCCGGGTCATGCCTGTGGCGGCCAGTCTAACCAACAAAATCCACAAAATCATCCGCTGGCGCCTTGCCAGGGGCACATCACTGACCACAAACTGACCGTAGTCATTTTTATGGAGGCAGCCATGGCGATCATCGAGTACCCCACCAGCGAGCCCGTCCGCAGCGCCCGGGCGCGCTACTTCGAAGCCAACCACTTCGGCGCGGACGGCGGCTACGGGGACGCGTGGGTGGAGGTGAAGTTCGGGCCCATCCCGGTCCCCATCCCCAACACACCGGCGCGCGTGCGGGCGGTCCGCTACCACGACCTGCACCACATCGTGACCGGCTACGACACCGACCTGGTGGGCGAGATGGAGATCTCTGCGTGGGAGCTGGGCGCCGGCTGCGAGGACTTCGTGGCGGCCTACGTCCTGAACGTAGGCGGCCTTTCGGGCGGCGCCGCCATCGCGCCGCTGCGCACGCTGCGGGCCTTCGCGCGGGGTCGTCGGAGCCGCTCGCTGTACCGCCACACGGACGTGGAGGCGCTGCTCGACGGGGACGTGGCCGCCATCCGCGCGCTCACCCACGTGCCCTCAGAGCCCGTGCCGGTCCGCCCGAGCGACGTGGCGCGGTTTCTCGCCATCGCCACGCTCGGCCTGTTCACGTGGGGCGTGGTGTTGGTGCCCGGCCTGCTGCTCGGGCCGCTGCTGGCGCTGTATCTGTCACGCGCCAAGGCACGACAGGGCGCGGGCAGCGCAGGGACCTCGGCGCAGCTCGGCGGGTGACGTAGCCAACCTCGCCCTCGACAGCGCAGGCGGCCTCTGCTCCACTCGCGGCGCGCATGCTCTCGCCCCTCGAACAAGTCCTGCTCGCGTTGCTGCTGGTGGTCCTCATGGTGGGCATGGGCGCCACCCTCACCGTGGACGCGTTCCGCGAGGTGGTGCGGAAACCGCGGGGCCCGCTGATCGGCCTCGCCTCGCAGTTCGGCTGGATGCCGCTGATCGCGTTCGGCCTCGCGCACGCGCTCGCGCTGCCGCCGGAGCTCGCCATCGGCCTCATCGTGGTGGGCTGCACGCCGGGGGGCACCACCTCGAACCTGTTCACCTACTATGCGCGCGCCGACCTGGCGCTGAGCATCACCATGACGGCGCTCTCGTCGGTGGCCGCGGTGGTGCTCATGCCGCTCGCGCTGCGCGTGTATGCGGCGCCCTTCTCGAGCGCGACGTTGGTCGTCCCCTACACCAACATCGCCGCCACGTTGGCGCTCATGCTGGTGCCCATGGGCATCGGCATGGCCGTGCGTCACCGCTCGTCGGCGGCGGCCGCGCGCGTGGAGCGGGCCGGCAGCGTGGCGGGGCTCGCCGTGCTGGCGCTGCTGATCGGGACGGGGCTCGTGCGCAACGGCCACCTGCTGGTCGAGTCACCCCCCACGGTGTACGCGGCGGCGCTGGGCCTCGGGGTCGTGGGCTTCGGCCTCGGGTACCTGAGCGCGCGCCTCGGGGGCCTCGGGCCGGCCGCACGCCGCGCGGTGGCTTTCGAGACCGGCATCCAGAACAGCCCGCTGGCGCTGGGCATCTTGATGACCTCGTTCCCGGCGGAGCTGCACGCTCAGCTGCTGTGGCTGCCGCTGCTCTACGCGCTGTTCATCATTCTCTCGTCGGCCGCGCTGGCGGCGTTCCTGCGCACTCGCCCGCTGGCGTGACGCCCCCCTGCCGAGGTTGCTCTGCCCGCGCCAATCCCGCGTGCAGCGCAAGCGTTGCGTCGGCGATCCGAGTTCTCTCGGACGATCGCGGTTCGCGAGGCGTGGCACGTAGGTTGCTGTGGGTGTTTGGCATGACCTCCTCCCGCGTGCGTTCTCCTTCGGTCTTCGCCCCGCTCACGCTCATCGTGCTCGCCATCGCCGGCGGGGGCAGCGCGTGCTCCAGCCCCTCGGGGGTGGCGCTCGAAGACACACCTCGAGAGCTGGCCGGCGCGCTCTGCGACCAGCTGGTGAACTGCGCCACCTGTGAGACACGCGACCCCAACGGGACCGTGTGCGACTCGTCCAACGAGTGCCTCAGCGGGCGCTGCGCCGACGACGGCAGCATGACCAACACCCGGCGCTGCACGGACCGCGTGACCTGCGGCTGAAGCGGCCTTCGCGCCCGGTCTTGTCACGGGAGCCCAGCTCGTGCGACGGAACGAATCATGAGCGCCTCTCCCACACTTCCCGCCATCGACATCGGCATCAGCCCAGAGGACCGCGCCGCCATCGTGGCCGGCCTCTCCGCCCTGCTGGCCGACAGCTACACCCTCTACCTGATGACCCACAACTTCCACTGGAACGTGACGGGGCCACAGTTCAACAGCCTGCACGCCATGTTCATGACGCAGTACACGGAGCAGTGGACGGCGCTCGACGAGATCGCGGAGCGCATCCGCGCGCTCGGCCACCCGGCCCCAGGCACCTACAAGGCCTTCCACGCGCTGAGCTCCATCGCCGAAGTGGACGGAGTGCCCAGCGCCGACGACATGGTGCGGCACCTGGTGGCCGCCCAAGAGGCCACGGCGCGCACCGCTCGCAAGCTGTTCCCCGTGGTCAGCGGCGCGAACGACCAGCCCACGGCGGACCTGCTCACGCGCCGCCTCGAGGTGCACGAGAAGACCGCCTGGATGCTGCGCAGCGTGCTGGGCTGAGCTCAGCGCACGCCGCGCAGGCGCAGGGCGAGCGCAACCTGGGCACCAGCGCTGGGGCGAAATTGGCCGCGGGACTCGAGGTCTTCCCGTAGACTCGCTGCCCGCCTTACCTACCCGAAAGCCCCATGCAGCCCAGCACCCGCGACGCCCAGCGCGCCGAGTTACACAAGACCATCTGGCGTATCGCCAACGACCTGCGTGGCTCGGTCGATGGCTGGGACTTCAAGTCCTACGTCCTCGGCATGCTGTTCTACCGCTTCATCTCCGAGAACCTGACCGCCTACGTCAACGAACAGGAGCGCGCCGCCGGGGACCGCACCTTCAACTACGCCGAGATCTCCGACAAGAAGGCCGAGTTCGGCCGCAAGGAGACCGTCGCCGAGCGAGGCTTCTACATCCTCCCTTCTGAGTTGTTCGCCAACGTCCGCAAGCGCGCCGACCAGGACGAGAACCTCAACATGACCCTGGAGCGGGTGTTCAAGAACATCGAGGGCTCCGCGGTGGGTACCGAGAGTGAGGCGGACATTCAGGGTCTGTTCGACGACCTGGACGTGAACAGCCAGAAGCTCGGGCCGACTGTCGCAAAGCGCAACGAAAAAGCTGGTGAAGCTGCTCGACGCTATCGGCGACCTGAAGCTGGGCGACTTCGCCGACAACAGCATCGACGCGTTCGGCGACGCCTACGAGTACCTGATGACCATGTACGCCTCGAGCGCAGGGAAGTCCGGCGGCGAGTTCTTCACCCCGCAAGAAGTCAGCGAGCTGCTCGCGCGCATCACAGTCGTCGGCAAGACCGAGGTGAACAAGGTGTACGACCCCGCGTGCGGCTCCGGGTCGCTCTTGCTGAAGTTCGTGAAGGTGCTGGGCAAGGAGAACGTGCGGCAGGGCTTCTACGGGCAGGAGATCAACCTGACCACCTACAACCTGGCCCGCATCAACATGTTCCTGCACGACGTCAACTTCGAGAAGTTCGACATCGCCCACGGGGACACGCTGATCGACCCGAGGCACTGGGACGACGAACCCTTCGAGGCCATCGTCAGCAACCCACCCTACTCGATCAACTGGGAGGGCGACGCCAACCCCACGCTGATCAACGACCCGCGCTTCTCTCCGGCGGGTGTGCTGGCCCCAAAGTCCAAGGCCGACCTGGCCTTCGCCATGCACATCCTCAGGTGGCTCGCGGTGAACGGCACGGCAGCCATCGTCGAGTTTCCGGGTGTGCTCTATCGCAGCGGCGCGGAGCAGAAGATCCGCAAGTACCTGCTGGACAACAACTACGTGGATGCCGTCATCCAGCTCCCGCCAGACCTCTTCTTCGGCACCACCATCGCCACCTGCATCATCGTGCTGAAGAAGTCGAAGCAGGACAACGCGGTCCTGTTCATCGACGCCAGCGCCGAATTCACACGCGTCGGCAACAAGAACCACCTAGCGCCCGAGCACCACAAGAAGGTCTTGGACGCCTACGTGGCGCGGCAGAACGTGGAACATTTCGCGAGGGTCGTCCCCCACTCGGCCATTGCCGAGAACGCCTACAACATCGCGGTGTCGTCGTACGTCGAGCGCGAGGACACGCGCCAGGCGGTGGATATCCTGGAGCTCAACGCCGAGATCGCGCGAATCGTGGCGCGGCAATCGCGGCTCCGCACCGAGATCGACGCCATCGTGGCCGACCTGGAGGGTGCCGCGTGAGCAAGAACCGGCAGATCACGGTCCAGGGGCGCGCCGTGACGGTCGTGGCCGGCGCCGACGAGGACTACATCTCGCTGACCGACATCGCTCGCCACAAGAACGCCGAGCACACCGATGACCTCATCCGAAACTGGCTGAGGAACCGGAACACGCTGGAGTTCCTGGGGATCTGGGAGCGGCTCAACAACGCGGACTTCAACCCCGTCGAATTCGACGGGATTAGACTGCGAGCCGGGCTGAACAGCTTCACCCTCACGCCCAAGCAGTGGATCGAACGCACTGGCGCCGTTGGCATCACATCCAAGGCTGGGCGCTATGGCGGGACGTACGCCCACAAGGACATTGCCTTCGAGTTCGCGGCCTGGATTTCGGTCGAGTTCAAGCTCTACCTCATCAAGGAGTTCCAGCGCCTCAAGGAAGGGGAGCGCGATCAGCTCGGTTGGGACGTCGGCCGCAACCTCACCAAGATCAACTACCGCATTCACACCGACGCCATCCAGCAGAACCTCATTCCACCCGAGGTCACCCCACAGCAAGCCTCCCTGGTGTACGCGAGCGAAGCCGACCTGCTGAACGTAGCCTTGTTCGGCAAGACGGCCCGAGAGTGGCGTGATGGCCAACCTGGCAGCAAGGGCAACATCCGCGATGAGGCCAACGTCGCGCAGCTCGTGTGCTTGGCCAACCTGGAGGCGCTGAACGCGCACCTCATCCACCAGGGCGTGGCGCAGAGCCAGCGCCTCAAACTGCTCAACCAGACCGCTATTCAGCAGATGAAGGTGTTGACCACCGACAGCGGCGTCCGACGCCTAGAGGCGAAGAACAAGCCATGAGCCGTATCCACGACCTCATCGCGAAGCACTGCCCGGGCGGGGTGCCGTTCAGGGCGCTCGGCGAGATCGGCGAGTTGGTCCGCGGCAACGGGATGCCAAAGACAGACTTCACGGAGTCCGGGGTTGGAGCCATTCACTACGGCCAAATCTACACGTACTACGGCACCTGGACGACCAAGACCCGCTCATTCGTGGCGCCCGAAACGGCAGCACGGCTAGCAAAGGTCGACCCTGGTGACACTCATCATCACGAACACAAGCGAGAACCTAGAAGAGGTCGGGAAAGCAGTTGCTTGGCTCGGCGGAGACCGCATCGTCACTGTGGCCACGCAACCGTCTTGAAGCACGACCAGGACTCCGTTCATCAGCTACTGGCTGCAGAGCCGGCTTCCACCTTCAGAAGAAGCGGTGCGAACGGTACGAAGGTGATCGACGTCTCCGCCAACAGCCTGGCAAAGATCCGCATCCCCATTCCGCCCTCGCGGTGCAGTTCGAGCCGAGGAGCCAGGGCGGATGCCGCCGTCGTTGGCGCCAGAGCGTGTACTTCCGCATGTTGTTGCTGGGGTGCGCTTCCAGAATCAGAGTCAGGCGCGGGATCTGCTGGCGATGCGGACTCGCTCTCGCTGAAGCGCTTCCTGGGATTCGAGCCGCACGAGTCGACGCCCGACCACTCCAACGTTGTCACGCATGCGCACGCGACTGCCCGGAGTCGACGTACGTGGAGGTCTTCCGCTTCGTGATGCGTGGTAACCAACGAGGCGCGGTCTGCTGCGCGGCCAGGTGGCTGGGGTGGATCCGACCTACCACCTTCGCGCCGATGCGTCGATAGAGACCATCGTGCGGAAGGGCAGCGCGGCGAGGGCTACAAGGGCTACCTGCGCGGGCTCGCCAAGGGGAGTCCGGCATCGAGAACCCGACCGAAGAGGGCTGCCCGCTTCGGAAGGCCGAAGCCGCGAAGGCAAAGAAGACGTCGAATGAAGAGTGGGCAAGCCCCACCGACTCCGGACGCTGGATCACGTGCGCTTGAAGGATGGGCGAACGCGACTCGGCTACAAGGCCGAGCACGTGGTCGACATGGAGACGGGCGCTCCCCTCGCCGTGGACGATGGCCGCCCGACGAGCGACCCCTCGTCCATCGAAGGACGAGGCCTCAAGCTCGCCGAGCGAATCTCTGAGCGCACCATCGCTCGCGACGACGATGACGACGACAGCGACGGGCGCCACCTTCCAGCAAAGTCATCCGGGAGCATCCACGCGAAGGTCGTCGCCGACAGGGGCTGCCACAAAGGCGAGAGGCACGATTCGGAGCCTCGAGGAGAAGAGCATCCGGACCTACCATTCCCGAGCGGCTTCGGCGGCAAGCGTCGCTAGCGAAGCATGGTGGACGCAAGACGGCGAAGGCCGTGTACCGCAATCGAGAACGCGTGAAGCGCCCGAAGAAGAGACAAAGAGAGCTACAACGCCGTCGCGGTGAACTCATCGAGCGCTCGCTTCGCGCACATCTGCGAGACCGGCGACCATCGACGCACGCGGCTCCGAAGGCGAGGCAACGTCCGCAAGCGCTACCTCATCCAGTGCGCGGGCTTCAACCTCAACATCCTGATGCGGCTCCTCGGAGCAGGCACCTCGCCAGGTCGTGGACTGGCGAAGGCCTATGGGGCGCAGCAGCCACTCTCGCGGATCACGTCGTGTGCGCTGGTGGCTCTCATGGCTGCCGTAGTTTGCGGCGCCAGCGCCGCCATGATCCGTCGGCCGCTTCCTATCTGCCGCCCTCGCTCACGCCACCCGGCAGCCCTGGCTCGCTTCACCGGGTTTTTCAACGGAGAAACGCGCAGCAAAGTCGACCCTGGTGACATCATCATCACGAACACAAGCGAGAACCTAGAAGAGGTCGGGAAAGCAGTTGCTTGGCTCGGCGGAACCGCATCGTCACTGGTGGCCACGCAACCGTCTTGAAGCACGACCAGGACTCCAAGTTCATCAGCTACTGGCTGCAGAGCCCTAGCTTCCACCTTCAGAAGAAGAAGCGGTATGCGAACAGTACGAAGGTGATCGACGTCTCCGCCAACAGCCTGGCAAAGATCCGCATCCCCATTCCGCCCCTCGCGGTGCAGCAGGAGATCGTGCGCGTACTGGATCTGTTCGCAGAGCTGGAAGCAGAGCTGGAAGCAGAGCTGAAGCTCGCCGCAAGCAGTATGCATACTATCGGGATTCTCTCTTGACTTTCAGAGACGCATCTGAAGGTGAAGAGAGGGAAATTAAGATGGACAGCAATGGGTAGGCTAGCCACCATCGTTCGCGGGGTACTCGCCACGTCCAAATCCACGCCTTCGTCACCGAAAGGGCGGACGACGGGATCCGTGGATCGAGATCGGTGACGACCATACCAGGCGGAGGGTTCATCGCAGGACCGCTGAACGTGACACTTGCGGGCGCCGAGAAGTCCCGCCGCGTGTACCCTGGTGACTTCGTGCTCTCCAACTCCATGAGCTTCGGTCGCCCATACATCTCCCAGATCGAGGGCTGCATCCACGACGGTTGGCTGGCCGTCAGCAACTTCGGCGAGTCATTCCTACCGGACTTCCTGTACCACCTACTCAGTGCTGCGCCCGTTCAAACAGAATTCGCGCGCCGTGCAGGCGCGGGCACGGTCCAGAACCTGAACGCCGGTATCGTGAAGTCGGTAGTCTTGCCTGTGCCCCCCCTCGGTGAGCAGCGCCACGCGTCGTCGCGATCCTCGACCAATTCGACGCTCTCGTGAACGTGAAGCCTCTCCGACGGCCTCCCTGCCGGATCCGCGCGGCGGCAGCGGTATGAGACATGCACGCGACCAGCTGCTGAGGCTTCGTGGAGGCCGCCGGCGTGAGCGAGAGTTCCGCCCACTGCACTTTACGCACCGCTCGCGGTAAGCGACCAGAAACGCAGCTGGTGGCTGAGTATCCCGGACGAGCAGGGCATCGCCGATGGCTATCAGACCGAGGCGCAGCTCGAGCACGAGTTCATCGAGCGCCGCAAAGAGGCCCAAGCCTACGAGTACCTGCCCATCGCAGGCAGGGGCGCAGCTCATCGCGAACCTGCGCGCGCAGCTGGGCTTCCAACGGCGTCACGTTCTCGGACAACGAGTTAGAACTTCACGGAGCGCGTAGCCAAACCAACCACGGCCGGGAACAAGACCCGTCGCATTCAGGAAGGGGACCAGTTCCAGGTCCTGGTCCGCGACGACGGGTCCACACAGAACATCAAGCTCCTCGACAAGAAGCATCCACAACAATCACCTCCAGGTCATCAACCAGTACGAGGTCAGTGAGGGGTCAGGCCGCTGCGCTCGGAGGCCAGCCCTTCTTTGTAATGACCATCCCTCATCGACGGTCTGCCCACTGGTCCAGCTATCCACGAGCTGAAGCGTCGCAGCGTGGACATCCGCGAGCCTTCAACCAGATCAACCGCTACCGAAAGCGGGACTCGTTTTGGGCGGGCTCGGGACTCTTCGACTACACCCAGATATTCGTGCATCACCAGCAGCACGCGCTGACGAAGTACTACAGCAACACCACGCGACGACAGCACCTCGACGAAGCCGAAAGCGGCGGGAGACGAGAGTACGAGTAACGTCGAACTCCTATGAATTCACCTCCTGGGTGGGCAGACGCCACGAACCGGCCGATTCCAGAGCCTGGCGGGCTTCACCGAGACGCGTTCTTCGCGAAGCACGTTTGCTCGCCGTGCTCGCCTCGATACTGCTCACGGCCGACCGAATACTGCTCGTCATGCGGCCCTACCAGATCCGCGGCCACCGGAAGGGGATCCTGAACAAGATAGACATCGCCCGGAACGCCAGAACTCTCGGCACCGTCCATGCAGGCGGCTATGTCTGGCCCTTTTCCGGCTCCGGTAAGACGCTTTCCTGGCTTCAGAACGGCGCAGCTGGCGTCGCGGGGCGAGGGCGTGGCCAAGGTGCTGTTCGTGGTGCGGATCGCAAAGACCTCGATTACCAGACCATGCTGGAGTACGACCGCTTCGAGATGGGCGCCGCCAACTCGAACACCTCCACCGCCGTGCTCAAGCGACAGCTGGGTGACCCATCCGCCCGCATCATCGTCACCACGATCCAGAAGCTGTCGACGTTCATCGCCGGGAACCGAGACCACGCCGTGTACGACGGCCACGTCGTCATCATCTTCGACGAGTGCCACCGCAGCCAGTTCGGCGACATGCATACGGTTATCGGGCGCGCGTTCAGCCAGTATACGCTGTTCGGGTTCACGGGCACGCCATCTTCGCAGAGAACTCTTCTACCGGCGGAGATGCGAAGCGGCGAACCACCGAGCAAACAGTTGGGCGGCTCATCCCACACACGTACACGATTACATGGACGCGATCACCGACAGAACGTGCTCCCGTTCCGCATCGACTACGTCAACACCATCCAAGCTGCCACGCCGGTGACCGACAAGCAAGTGTTCGGGATCCGACGCGGAGCGCGCGTGCTGGCCCCTCGGCGCGTGAGCCAGGTCGTCGCCTACACCCGCGAGCACTTCGAGCAGAAGACCAAAACGGAGCAGAAGCTACAAAGCATCGCGTGCTCACCAACATCGCCGAGGTCGCTGGCGCTCGCAGCAAAGATCCCTCGAAAGAAGCGGGAAAGTCGCGACCACGGATCGATGGCTTCAACTCCATCTTTGCCACAGCCTCCATCGACGCCGCCAAGCGCTTCTACGCGGAGTTC
>JADJJE010000027.1 GCA_016706685.1 Sandaracinaceae bacterium
CCCCGTGAGCCCGTGAGGCACGGGGCTCTGGCAGGGTCACTCCACGAAGTGCCAGTCGGCGGCGGTGTCTCCGAAGCGCCGCCCCGCATCCCAGCCGCGCAGCGTGGGCAGCACGGCCAGGCGCTCGGTGCCGAACGCCAGCGGAAGCAACGGGAGGCGGTGCGCTACCGCCATGTCGATGCCGCGCCCGAGCTGCGCCCGACGCTCGGCGTACAGGGCGCGCGACCAGCGGTCGACGATCTGCGCGGTGGCTTCGTCGAAGGCGAAGGTGCGCGCGCTCGCGTCGATGCGCCCGTTCACGCGGGGAGGTTCCAGTATCGGCGAGGGTCGGAGTCGTCATCGCCACCACGGATCATCGACAGCATCAGGCCGCCGTGCTCGCGGTTGCGTGCGGCCGGGGTCCCCGGCACCACCTCGCGTAGCTCCACCACCAGGCCCACGGCCACGAGCGCGTCGCGCACCATGGTGGCGATGTGGAGGTCGAGAGGGCGGGCCATGTGGGTGAGCGGGATGGTCGCCCCGAGGGCATCGGCCGCTTCGAGCGCCGCGCGCGCCGCGACGGGGTCGTAGCCTCGGTGATCCTCGGGGGCAGCCGCGAGGCCCCGCGAGGGGGTCTCCGCCGGTGCGCCGAGTGGCCCGAACACTGCGGTGGCGAGCGCGTCGCGGTCGATGGCCTGCCAGATGGCACGGCGCACCACGCGTCGCGCGAGCAACGGCGAGCTGGCGTCGGGGACCAGCGCGTAGAGATCCTCGGCCGGGCGAACGATGACGGCCTCCGCGCGCCGGGTGGCGAGATCCGCTGCGGCCTCGGGCGTGAGCGCGCCGGGTACCACCAGGTCGATGGCGTTGGACTCGAACGCCGCCGCGAGCGCCTCGGCGGTCTCGAACACGCGCACCTCGATGCGGGCGATGGACGGAGCGCGCCCCACGTAGTGCTGGTTGGCCTCGAGCACGGCCGACTCGTTCACCACGAACTCCACCAGATGGTAGGGCCCTGCGCTGGGCATCACCTGCGTCCGGCGGGCATCTCGGATGGCGTCGTAGCCCCCGTCCTCCGAGAGCGCGGACTCGAGCGCGTGGCGCGGCAGCGGCTGAAAGCCTTCGAGGGCGTAGGCCAGCGCGTCGGCGTAGGTGAGGATCAGCGTGCGCGCGTCCGGCGTCTCGATGGACACCAGGTCGGGGTCGGGCGACACCTCGAGCGCGAAGCGGAAGTCATCCGACGTGAGCGCGTGCCCATCGGACCAGCGCAGGTCCGGACGCAGCGTCCAGTGGATCTTCAGACGGCCGTTCGCGTGGAACTCCATGTTCTCGCTCGCCACCGTGGGGGCGTGTTCGGCCAGCTGCCCCACGGTCTCACCGTCTTCGGTGAGCCGCGTGAGCCCGGCCCGCTGGGTGGCACCCAGCAGCCCGAACGACGCCGAGTTCAGCTGCAGCGTGCCGATGCGCAGGACGTCCCGCGCCGAGGTGGCGCGCGCGGGCTGGTCTTCGGTGTTGACGGCGGCCGACGCCTCCGACGGCGGTGCCGTGTTCAACATGCCCGCCGTCGCGAGGATGGCTACCAACGGGATGGCCACCCGCGAGAAGCGGTCCACCTTCATGGCCACCGGCAGCCGATCGGTGCGGTGCAGCCAGTAGGCCGCGACCGTGACGATCAGCGTCAGCGTGGAGAGCGCGTAGGCCAGGATGAACAGCTCGTCCACCACGGTGAGGTACGACACGTCCGGGATGGTGCCCGCGACGGTGAACTGGAATGCGAAGCACGCCAAGAGCACCGTCACCCCGATACCGGTGCGCGCGTCCACCAGGTCCGGCGCGAGGTACAGCGCGATCAGCGCGATGAGCAGCAGCAGCACGAGCGGCAGGAAGAGCTTCACCGCGATCGTGATGGTGGGACGCTCCAGGGTGACCTCGAAGCCCACGCGCGAGATCTTGGTGGAGCGGCCCTCCTGCTCGATGGTCCCGAGGTCCGACGCGTAGACCATGTGCCGGACGCGCGGCTGGAACTTGGGCTCGTAGTGCCAGCCCGTGACGCTGAACGTGGACGCGATGCCGCTGCCGGCCAGGTCGGGCACCAGCTCGGTGTCCACCCCGGGCAGCTCGAACTGGATGCCCAGCGTCTGCACGTCGAAGGGGAAGCGGTGCAGGGGAAACTCGCCGCGCAGCGTGCCGCGCAGGTGGTAGCGGTGCGAGTGCCAGTCCCCGTCGTTGGTCTCGCCCAGGTCGATGGTCTCCAGCTCGACGCTGGCGTTCTGCACCCGCAGGCGGGAGGGATCGAGCTCGCCGTGCCACTTCAGCCAGACGTCCGCGTCCACGGCGAACGTGCCGTTGCGCTGATCGAAGTGCGTGACGTCGTGCAGGTACACATCCACGTACGCGCGCTCGGCGGGCTCGGCCCGAGCGAGAGCAGGGGCGAGCACGCCCACGAGCAGGCTCGTGAGCAAGAGGGCACGGGAAACGAGACCGAGAGCACGCATGGCCGGAAGCTAGCATGCAGCCCGGCCAGCGTTCAGCTCGGGCACGACGGCGCGCGTCGCGAGCGCGGTTGCCGGATGCGGCACCCGCGAGACTGTTGCTACCCTCCGTGAATGCAGGCTTCGACTCTCTTGGTGCTGGCCATCGCTCTCGTGGGCTGCGCCTCCAGCAACAACCTCCCTCCTACGGACGCGGGCGCGCGAGACAGCGGCCCCGACGCGCAACATGATGCGGGTCCCGACGGCTTCTTCACAGACTGCCTCTCCGACCTGCCAGACCGTGTGGACACCCGGGTGCACCGCTTCCGTAGCGACGACGGCCGCTTCGAGATCGTGCTGGTGAGCGCGGCACCCGCCGACTACTGCGTGGGCGGCAACCTGTGTGCCTGCAACGGGGGCAGCTGCGGCAGCTACGAGATGCTGCGCTTCGGCGTGCTCGACGACGGAGAGGGTGTCTGCCTGCGCGAGGTGTCCGAGCTGGACTACCAGGGCGGGCACCACAGCTGGGGCGAGGTGGCCACCGCCACGAGCGACACCACCCGCTACGTCGTGCGCATGATGTTCAGCTTCGACACCAACACCTACACGGACAGCCTCGAGCTGCGCGACCCGGTCACCGATGCGCTGCTGGGCACCGCGTTCCCGCTGGTGAGCGAGGACTGCTACGCCATCCCGGCGGGGACCAACCAGGGCTGCTGCGAGCGCTGCCAGACGCGTGAGCGCTCGGACGACTGACGCGGCGTCCCGAGGCGGCGCGCGGCGCTCCCCGCGGTTCACGCCAGGTTGTGGAACACCTGCTGGATGTCGTCGTCCTGCTCCAGCAGGTCCACCAGCTTGAGCACCTCGGTGGCGCGCTCCTCGTCCAGCTCCACGTACGTGCTGGGGATGAATTCCGACGCGGTCGACACCGGCGTGATCTTGCGGGTCTCGAGCGCCTCTTGGACACGCCCGAAGTCCACCAGCGGGCAGCGCACGATGATCTGTGGCTCGCCCTTCTCGCCCTCGCCCTCGCCCATCTCGTCGAGGCCGCAGTCGATGAGCTCCATCTCCAGCTCCTCGAGGTCCACGCCGGCCTTCTTGAGCGCCGCCGCGTCCAGGCGGAAGACGCCCATGCGCGTGAAACCGAACGCCACGCTCCCCACGGTGCCGATGCTGCCGTTGCCCTTGTTGAAGCGCACGCGGATGTTGGCGATGGTGCGGGTGGGGTTGTCCGTGGCCGACACCGCCATGATGGCCACTCCGTGCGGTGCATAGCCCTCGTAGACCAGCTCTTGGTAGTCCGCCGCGTCTTTGCCCGCTGCCTTCTTGATCGCGTTGGCGATCTTGTCGTTGGGCATGTTCACGGCGCGCGCGTTCTGGATGGCGCGCCGCAGGGCGGGGTTGGTCTCGGGGTGCTCGCCACCCTGCTTGACCGCGACCGCGATCTCTCGGCCGCAGCGCGTGAAGGCCTTGGCCATCCGGTCCCAGCGGGCGAACATGGTCTGTTTGCGGGTCTCGAAGATGCGTCCCATGCGGCTGTCCTTTGTCGCGCCCTGGCTCGGGGCCTCGGGCGGCCGGTTTCTAGCACAAACCCGGGCGGGTGCGTCCCCGAGACTACGCCAGCTGCCGCGCCACGCGCAGACCGCTGAGCGTCACGCCCGCAGTGGACTGCCCCGGGAACACCGAGTCGCCCACGAACAGCACGTTGGGCAGCCCGGTGCGCGGACCGCGCGCGCGAAACACCGACGTCTGCGGGAAGCCGCCCACCATGCCTTCGGGGCGCCGCGTGAAGCGCTGGAACGACACGGGCGTTCCCGTGATCCGAAAGGTGATGCACTCCCTCAGGCCCGGCAGCGCGCGGCTGATGGCGTCCAGCATGGCCTCGGCGTACTGCTCCTTGCGCGCCTCGTAGGCAGCTGGATCGGTGCGGTGCAGCGCCCACCAGGGCTCGGTAGCGGTGTGCGTGGACATGGTGGCGGGCACCTCACCCACCGGGGCGCGGCCGCTGTCGTCGGCGCTGGCCATGGAGAAGAACACCGAGTTGGTCTCGCCCAGCGGCTTGCTCGCGTCCACCACCACCTGATGGTGCGTGGCGGCCTCCCCGAAGCGCTCGCGGAACCTGGCGTGGTCGATGCCGAGGTACACCATGAACGCGCCGCCAGTGGGCGTGAGCGCGTGGTCCACGTCCTGTGCCAGCGCACGCGGGGCGTCATCACCCAGCAGGCGCCGCAAGGCCCAGGGCGTCAGGTTGGCCAGCAGCGCATCGCACGGCACGCGCAGGCCCTTCTTGGTGGTGACGGCAACGGCGCGCCCCGCGTGCAGCTCGACGCCACTGACCTCCTGGCGCAGCAGCACCTCGCCGCCGCTCGCACGGATGGAGTCCACCAATGTCTGCGCCAGTTGGCCGATGCCGCCGCGCACGTGGTTCACCCCGCGCCGCGGCAGGTCGATGGCGGCGCTGCCGTAGAGCGCGCTCACATGCGGGCTGGTGGTCTGCGCCGAGATCAGCAGCTGCGCGTCCAGGAACGCGTGGAACATGGCGTCTCCGCGCGGGGCCAGCGAGCCCAGGGTGCGCGTCAGGTACGGCAGCATGCCGACGTCGTCGAGGTTCACGGAGGCACCCAGCCGCAGCGCGTCCGCCAAGGACTCGGGTGGCCACGGGAAGGGCCGGCTCGACACACGCCAGCTCACGTCGGCCAGCTGCTCCTGGAGCTGCCAGAACGCCTCGGTGCCCGGGAAGTGCGCCTGCCGCTCGGCCTGCCACTGAGCCTTGTCGGCCCACTGCGTCACGGCCCGGCCGTCGGGCAGGTGCACCACCCACGCGGGGTCCACGGGGTGCACCGGCCACTCGATGCCCAGCAGCTCACCCACGATGTGGTGCGGGCCCCCCGGCGCAAAGCCTCCCGCCAGCGTGGCACCCGCGTCGAAGCGGTAGCCGCGGTGATAGAACGTGCCCGCGCACCCGCCCGGGTACACGTGAGCTTCGAGCACAGTGACCCGCTTGCCCCACTTGGCAAGCAACGCGGCCGCGGTGAGTCCGCCAATCCCCGCGCCGATCACCACCACGTGCTCCGTCATAGCTCGCACGGTCGGGCGGCTGCGATGCGCGTTACGGAGGCGAAGACATCGGTTCCGTCGCTGCGCTTCAGGGGTGCTCTTCGGCCTCCCCGAAGGTGGCCCGGAGGCCCGCCAGGAGCGCCTCGCGGTCTGCGGGGCGCAAATCCGCGTCGGCGTGCAGGGGGAGGTAGATACCGGGCGGCATCTCACCCTCGGCGTACTCCTCGGCGGCCTCGTCGGCATCGCCTGCCCCGGCGGGCCAGCCGGACACGTTGAAGTGCTCGCGCCCCTCTTCCACGTCGTGCGCCACCAACCAGGAGGCCGGGGCGATGTGCGTGTACCAGGGCCAGCGCGTGGCGTGGCTGTGGCAGTCCCCGCAGCTGGTCATGAACAGCGCCCGCGTCCCGGGCGAGTCCCACGCGGGCTCTGCGCCCATGGGTGGGTTCTCGTGATCGCGCCCGTAGGGCACCAGCTGCATCACGGCGAAGGTGGCGAGGGCACCCACCAGCAGGCGCTTGCGCCAGGACCACTTGGAGGAGGCGGGGGATGGGTTGGTCATGGGTGGTCGCCTCTCACGGCATCTCGATGGTGATCTTGCCGCGCGCGCGGCCCGTCTGGCTGTACGCGTGTGCTGCGCGAATGTCGGCGAGCGCGAAGCGCCTGTCCATGACGGGGCGATAGCGGCCCGCCGCCACTTGCTCGGCGATCCACAGCAGGTCGCTCGCGCTGGGCATGGCCACCAGGATCTGCGTGTCGCGCTGGCGGCGAAACAGGTTGCACACGGGGCCCGTCACGAGCTTCAGCGCGTCGGTGGTCACGCTGACGAACACGCCTCGTGGCGCGAGCACGCCCTTGCACTCGGCCAGCGTGCGGTCACCCACGCAGTCGTAGACCACATCATAGGTGCCTCCGCTCGCCGTGAAGTCCCCTTGCTCGTAGTCGATGACGTGGTCCGCGCCCAAGCTGCGCACCAGGTCCTTGTTGCGCGCGCTGCACACGCCCGTGACCTCGGCGCCGAGGATCTTGCCCAGCTGCACCGCGGCGCTGCCCACGCCACCGGACGCGCCGTTCACGAGCAGGTGCTGACCGGCCTGTATGCCCACGATGTTGCGCAGCACCTGGAGCGACGTGAGCGACGTCATGGGGAGCGCGGCCGCCTCTTCGAACGACAGGCTGGCGGGCTTCGGCGCCACGATGCGCTCGGCCACGAGCATGTGCGTGGCATAGGCGCCCATGGCGAGGCCTTGCATGCCATAGACGGCGTCGCCCACCTGGAACCGCTTGGCCCGTGGGCCGGTGGCGATGACCTCGCCGGCGAAGTCGTGGCCCAGCACCTTGGGCCAGCCGGGGCCCAGCACCAGCCGGTTGCGGCCTTCGCGCATCTTCCAGTCCACGGGGTTCACGCCTGCGTAGCGGACCCGGACCAGCAGCTGGGCGCCCTTGGGCACGGGGGTGGGCAGCTCTACGAGGCGGAGCACGCTGGGGTCGCCATATTCGTGGATCGTCGCGGCAAGCATGGGGCGTTGGTCTCCGCTACCGGCCGAGCGTTTCGCCGGAGGTGCCCGCCGAGTGCCCCGCGAACGTGCGCAGGATGGCCACCTTCACGTCCAGCCCGGTGGTCTCGGGGGGCACGGCGGCCGGATGCGCGAGCGAGAAGTCCAGCAGGGGCACCAGTGTGTCGCCGCCCACCATGAGGTCCCGCACGATGGCCACGCGGTAGTGGCGCGCGGGGTCGAGCGGAGCGCGCGCCAGGGAGACCAGCTCGTGCGCGTCGTCCACCTGGGCGCCATCGTCCACCTGCAGGAAGCCACCCGTGCCCCGCCGCTCCGTGCGCGAGAAGCGGATGGCGTCACGGACGACCGCGCCCGGCAAGCTGACCACTACGGCCTCGTTGTCGAACGGCAGCTCCTCGCAGAAGTCGGCGTAGGTCAGGCGCTCACACCGGTCCGAGTCCCCGCGCAGTCCGCCGCCGTTGAAGATGCCCACCTCGGCACCAAGGGCATCGCGCAGGCGGGAGGCCACCAGCGTGCCGATGCTGGTCTGCCGCAGGCGCGATCCCGCGGACGACAGCACCACGCCTTCCGGAAGCGTGAGCAGCGTGCGTGCCTCGAGCTCGCGCACCTTCTCGAGGTGCCGGTCCACGCGGGCGCGCATGGCGGGGTCCTCGGGGTAGCCCGCCACGGCCTCGAAGCGCGCCGTGGCGTGCACGTGCGTGACCCCCGCTGGGCCCGTGCTCAGCGTGACGTCGGCCACCACGGCGGAGGTGGCGTTCAGCGGTGCCTTGGCGAGGGGGGTGGGGTGGTCGGTCTCGAGATAGCCCTCGTGCTCGTGGCCGCCCAGCACCAGCGCCACCACGCCCAGCTGCGCGAGGGCGCGGTCGTCGCGCAGCCACTGGTGCGTGAGCGCGATGACCGTGACGCAGCCCTGCTCGCGCAGGCGCGCGGCCTCGGCGACCACGGCGTCGTTGGGGCGCGTGAGCGTGGTACCGCCAAAGGGAAGCCGCCGATAGAGGCCCGGGTCACCGTTGACCACACCCACCAGCCCCACGGGCGCACCGCCCACGTCCACGATGTCCGACACCACGTGGCGTCCCCGAAAGTCCACCGCGTTCGTGAGCAGCACCTCGGCGTTCAGCTCCTCGAGGCGGGCGAGCAGATCCTCGGGCTCGAGGTCGTCTTCGTGGTTGCCGAGCGTGACGTGCGTGACGCCCAGCGCGTTGAGGCAGTCCACCATGCCGCGCCCCTCGTCCAGGCTGGACAGCAGGCTGGGCGCCAAGAAGTCGCCGGCCACCGTGACCAGCAAGCAGTCGGCGGGGTCACGGGTGCGGGCGGCCTGCACCAGGCTCGCCAGCCGCGGGAGCTCGTCCAGCACGTAGACGTCGTTCACGGCCACCACGCGCAGGCGGCGCACTCGGGTTGTGGGCTCGTCGGTCATCACGCACTCGGGGCATAGCACGACCGCGATCAGGCGTGGGCAGGGACGGCAGCGCGCACCGCTTGATGCTCTTGCCACCACATGCGCGCGGTCTCCGAATCCCAGTCGCTCGGACATGCGGCTCGCACCAGGGTGGCCAGCTCGCGCGCGCTGCCTGGGCGCTCCGCAGGATCCTTCGCCAGACAGCGGTGCACCAGCTCGGCGAGCGCGGGGGGGACCGACGGGGCCACCTCGGTCAGCGCATCGGGGGCGAGCGTCATCTGGGCCACGATCACCGCCACGGTGTCACGGTCGGGGAAGAGATCGCGCGCCGCCAGCAGGAAGTACATGACGGCGCCGAGCGCGTAGATGTCGCTGCGCGCGCTGGCCGCGCCGGCCTTGCTCAGCACTTCGGGCGCCATGTAGAGCGGCGTCCCCGCGATGCCCGCGTCGGACGTGACCGTGGGGTCGCTGGGCGTCTTCTCCATGCTCTTGACCAGGCCGAAGTCCAGCACCTTCACGCGGTCGTACTCGCCGCCGCGCTCGCAGACCATGATGTTGCCCGGCTTGATGTCGCGGTGGATCAGGCCGCGTCCGTGGGCCTCCGCGAGGGACCCGCACGCCTGCAGCATCAGGTGGGCCACGCGCCCTGGGGGCAGTGGCCCCGCGTGCGCCACGAGCTTGTCCAGGTCCACGCCCACCAGGTACTCCATCGCGTAGTAGAAGACGCCGGCCGGGGTCTTGCCGTAGTCGAAGATGGCGATGGTGTTGGGGTGCGTGAGCTCGGCGGTCAGCTGCACCTCGCGCTCGAAGCGCGCGAAGCGCTCGGGGCTCACCTTGCCGTCGTCCGGTGCCTTGATCAGCTTCACCGCCGTGGCGCGCCGCAGCAGCGCGTGGCGCGCCATGTACACCGTGCCCATGCCGCCCTCGCCCAGCTTGCGCCCGAGCGTGTACTGGCCGAGACGCGCGGCCTTCGACTCCGCCCGCAGCGAGCGGGCCTCCAGCTGCAGGTTGCGGTGCCCGCTCCAGACGGTGAGCAAGAGGGCGGCGGCCAGCAACGCGAAGAGCAGCCCGAGCACGCGCGTGAGGCCCACACGCACCTCGAAGGCCTCCGCCACGTCCACCTCGCTGGCGATGCCGATGCCGTGCCTGTCCGAGTAGTGCCAGGCACCGACCACGGGCACGCCGCGGTAGTCGTTGTAGCCATCCACGTCGCTGCCGCGCCCTGACGCGAGCGCGGCCTGCACCATGCGTGTGAGCGGCTGCTGGCGCCTGGGGAACGCCGCTTGCCCGCCATCGGGCAGCGACACGCCGGGGTCGCGCACGTCCACCTGCAGGATGGTCGTGGTGGCCGCGTCGGGCAGCAGCCCCGCTGCGGCGAGCTGCTCTGGGAAGCGCGACTGCGAGATCATGCGCCCCTCCGAGTCGAAGGCGTAGGTCTCGCCCGACGCGCCGGGGCGCGCGATCATCATGATCTCGGAGAAGCGTCCGGCGGGGTCCACCAGCAGGTGCAGCGCGCCGATGACCCGGCCACCGCGACTGACGGGCGACGAGAAGGTGAGCAAGGGCTTGGCCTCGCCGGACTCGGTGCCGTAGTACGCTGGCGACCACATGCGCGGGCGGGGCGACGCCAGCCACGCCTCGAGGTCGCGCACGGGCATGGGAAGCTGGTCGGCGGTGCGGCCGGATCCGCTGCTCCGCACGATGGCCCCCGACCTGTCCGTGAAGACGTACCCGAGCGCGAGGGTTCGCGCCACGAGCTGGTCCAGCTGGGGAGCCTCGGCGGCGTTGGCCACAGCCTCCACCACGGCGGCGTCGCGGCTGGCGTCCACCAGCTGCGAGAGGACCCCCTCGGTCCACAGGTCCACGGCAGCGCGGGTGCTGTCGAGGTGGGTCTCCAGCTGCGACCGCACGTGGCGCCGCAGGCTGGCGTCCACCGCCGACCAGCTCCACCAGCTCAGGCCCACCAGGAGAAGCGTCAGGATCACCGTGCGGACCGCGGTCTTGGACAGCGCGGACGCGGCCTCCTCGAGCACGCTCGAGTGCGTGCTGGACTGCTTCTGCACGAACTCTCTCGACTGACCCGCCATGCGCTCGCCTCTTCTCTCGGTGAGGCTCTCACAGGACTTACGCCGTCGAAAGTGTGGAATCGCATCTCGCGTCGCGACGCGAACGTCGCCGTGGTTCGCGCTGCGGGTGTGCGCTACACCGCGCCCATGACGACTCGAGTGGACCTTCGCTGCCAGTGTGGCGCAGTGCGCGGCGTGGCCAACGACATCGCGCCACACACCGGGATGCACATCGTGTGCATGTGCGACGACTGTCAGGCGTTCGCGCACTTCCTCGAGCGGGATGACGTGCTCGATGCCAGTGGCGGGACAGCCATCTTCCAGGTCAGGCCGCCCCAGCTGAGCATCACCACGGGTGGCGAACACCTGCGCTGCGTCCGGTTGTCCGAGAAGGGCATGTTGCGCTGGTACGCGGGCTGCTGTCGCACACCCATCGCCAACACCATGGCGTCTGCGCGGGCGCCCTTCGCCGGCGTCATCACCGCCTTCATCGTGCCGGAGGCGGGCGCTTCGAAGGAGGCCGTGCTGGGGCCGGTCATCGCCCGCCTCATGGCCAAGTTCGCGCGGGGCGCGGCGCCCGCCGGCTCACACGCCACCATGCCGGCGTGGCTCATGCTGCGAACGCTCCGGTTCCTGTTGGGTGGCTTCCTGCGCGGGAAGGCCTCGCCGTCTCCGTTCTTCGACGCCCGCACGCGGCAGCCCGTGGTCACGCCGCAGGTGCTGAGTGAAGCCGAACGGAGCGCGCTGCGCCGGGTCTGAAGCATCCGTGAATCCCCACTCTGTCTCGGGGGACATGGGGCCTGCTTGCGGGCGAGACGCGCGCGGTTCAGGTGGCGCGGCGCACCACGTCGGTCCACTCGTCGCGCGAGGCGAGGTGCTCGATGCGCTTGATGGTCAGGTTGGTGGTGCGGACCGCCATGGACACCAGCGGGTGCTGCGTGGCGATGACGATGCGCCCGATGTGCGAGAGCAGCGACACCGTCCAGCCCCCCACGCGCGGCGGCACGCTCACGTCGAACGTGGGCGACTCGGTCCAGTCGTGCAGCCCCACGAACGCCTTGCTGCGCTTGATGGTGGGCTCCACGAAGGCCATGAACTCCGCCGCGAGCTCCGCCGAGAAGTGCCCCTCGATGCGGGACACCGCTAGCTCCGGCCGCACCCACATGGTGAGCCGACTGTCGCCGAACGTGCGTTCCAAGCTGGGTATGCTCGCGAGGAGGTCGGGCATCGAAGCGCGACTTTACGCGACCTCGTTCGCGGTGGATAGCCGCTGCGGCGGGTGCACGCGGGCGGGGGCCGGGCAGGCCTCGCGGCGGGCACGGACCTCGTTCACCGGGGCGACCCTGGGTCGCAGGGTGCACGCGGGCGTGGGCTGGGCAGGCCTCGCGGCGGGCACGGACGCGCTGGCGCGTCCTGTCGGGACTCCCTGGAAAAGTGCACTTCGCTGCGCTCCGTTTCTTTTCCGGGTCCCCCCACGCCCTTGCTGAGGCCTGCCCAGCCCCCGCCCGCTCCCCGGCTCGCAGGCTGTCCGCGGCTCAGCTCGGCGGGTGAGCCCAACAGAGTCCGGCTGAGCCCATCCGAGCCCGGACTCGGCCTCGGCCTCGGACTCCGACTCGGCCTCGGCCTCGGACTCGGACTCCGACTCGGCCTCGGCCTCGGCCTCGGCCTCGGCCTCGGACTCGGACTCGGACTCGGACTCGGACTCCGACTCGGCCTCGGCCTCGGCCTCGGCCTCGGACTCGGCCCCCCGGATTGCCCGCCTGCCTCGCTCCCGCTACCGTCGTCGCCATGCTGCTTCGCGATCCGGTTCACGGCCTCGTGGCTTTCGAGGGCCGCGCCGAGCGGGTGATCGAGGCGCTGCTGGCCACGCGCGAGGTGCAGCGCTTGCGGCGCGTCAAGCAGCTGGGTCTCACCTCGCTCGTGTTCCCCGGCGCGGAGCACACCCGCTTTGCGCATGCCCTCGGCGCCGCGCACGTCATGCTGCGCCTCCAGTCACGCATCATCGCGGCACAACACGATCTCCCCCACGACGCGCGGTTGGACGACGCTGCCGCGGACGAGGCGCTAGCGGCGGCGCTGCTGCACGACCTCGGGCATGGGCCGTTCTCGCACTTGTACGAGGAGGTCTCGCCCAACCCGCGGCACCACGAGGCGTGGACGCAGGACATCTTGCTGGACAGCGGCACCGAGGTGCACCGCGCGCTCGAGGGGCTGTCCTCCGGCATGGCGGAGCGCGTGGCGGGCATGCTGCAGGGGCGCCACCGGCTCGGGTATCTGGCGCGGGCCATCAGCGGCACCATCGACGTGGACCGCGCGGACTACCTGCTGCGCGACAGCTACATGACGGGCGTGCGCTACGGGCTCTACGACCTCGACTGGGTGCTGCGCGCGCTGGCCTTCGGGCAGGTGGGCACGGAGTGGGTGCTGGCGGTCGAGGGGCGCAAGGGGCTGCCGCCCATCGAGGGGTTCTTCCTGGCCCGTCAGCACATGTACGCGCAGGTCTATCACCACAAGGCCACGCGCGCGGCGGAGGGCCTCATCCGCGGGGTGTTCCTGCGGCTGGGCGAGCTGGTGCGCGAGGGCAGGGCGCCCGAGGGCACGCCGCGCGCGCTGCTGGACGCCGCCAAGGGGGAGAACGTGTCGCTGGGCGACTACCTGGCCCTCGACGACATCGAGATCCTGAGCGCGCTCTCGCGCTGGGAGCAGGCCACGGATCCCATACTGGCCGACCTGGCTCGGCGCCTGCGAGCGCGCGATCTGCCCAAGACGCTGCCGCTCCCTCAGGAGTGCGCCGACCTCTTCCCGGAGCTGCTGGCGCGCGCGTCGGAGCTCGCGGCGAAGCGGGGCCTGCGCCCCGAGCTGCACGTCTTCCTCGATCACACCAGCGACGTGCCCTACGCGGAGCCCGACGACGACTCCCCGGCCGGCCTCTGGCTGCTGCTGCGCCACCGCACGATCATGCGGCTGGGCGACGCCTCGTTCCTGCTCAAGGAGCTGCGCAACAAGCGGCTCACCAGCTCGCGCCTGATCTTCCCGAGCGAGCTGCGCACCGACATCGAGGCCACCCTCGGGCCGCTGCTGGACGAGTTCGCCTAGCACAGCCCTGGCCTCGGCCTCCCGCTGGCCACATCAGAGGTTGTCATCCCGCAGTGCGCGGCAGATACTCCGGGCGGGATGGCCAAGATTCTCGTCGTCGACGATCAGCGCAATATGAGGACCACGCTCGCGATGCTTCTGCGCGGCGCGGAGCACCACGTGGACGAGGCCGAGAACGGGGACGTCGCCTGCGAGCGGGTCGCCGAGGAGGCCTACGATCTGGTCCTGACCGACCTCAAGATGGGCGCCACCGATGGCATCGCGGTGCTGCGGCGCACGCGTGAGGTGTCGCCGCTGACCGAGGTCATCGTCATGACGGCCCACGGCACCATCGAGAGCGCGGTGGACGCCATGCGTCTCGGGGCCCACGACTACATCCAGAAGCCCTTCGAAGAAGAAGAGCTGCTGATGAAGGTGCAGCGCGCCGTGCGGGCCCGGAAGCTGGCCGGGCAGGTGTCCGCCATGGCCGCCGAGTTCCGCGAGCGTTACCACTTCGAGAACATCATCGGCCGCAGCGGCGCCATCCGCGACGTGCTGGGGCGCATCGTGCGCATCGCGCCCACGGACGCCACGGTGCTCATCACCGGCGAGAGCGGCACCGGCAAAGAGCTGGTGGCGCGCGCCATCCACGTGAACTCGCTGCGCTCCGACCGGCCGTTCATCACCATCAACTGCGCGGCCATCACCGAGACGCTGCTCGAGAGCGAGCTCTTCGGTCACAACCGCGGCGCGTTCACGGGCGCCGTGGCCTCGCGCAAGGGCCTGTTCGAGGAGGCCAACGGCGGCACGTTCTTCTTCGACGAGATCGCCGAGACCCCGCCGTCGTTCCAGGCCAAGCTGCTGCGCGCCATTCAGCAGGGCGAGATCCGCCGCCTGGGCGACAACCACACGGTGCAGGTGGACGTGCGCATCATCGCGGCCACCAACCGCGAGCTCAAGCAGATGATCGAGGACAAGACGTTCCGCGAGGACCTCTACTACCGCCTCAACGTGGCGCGCTTCGTGCTGCCGCCGCTGCGCGAGCGCCGCGAGGACATCGCCCCGCTCACGGAGCACTTCCTCGAGAAGTACGGCAAGAAGATGCGCCGCTCGGCGCGCCTCGGCGACGGTGTCATGGAGTGGCTGGAGCGCTACCCCTTCCCGGGGAACATCCGCGAGCTCGAGAACCTCATCGAGCAGGGCATCGCGCTCGCGCTCGACGGCGAGGTGCAGCTGGACGACATCGTGTCGCCGGAGATGCGCCAGGGCGGTGAGATCGAGGCGGCCCCGCGGCTGCTGCAAGACGTGGTGGACCGCGCCGAGAGCGAGGCCATCATGAACGTGCTGCGCGAGGTGGACGGCAACAAAGAGAAGGCCGCCGAGGTGCTGGGCCTCAGCTCCACCACGCTCTGGCGTAAGATGAAGCGCCTCGAGCTGAGCTGGCCCTGATCCCGGGCCTGGCCGCGGTGGTGGAGAAATTTCACCCCGCCACCATGCATTTTTGAGCGCCGGGCGCGCTTCGCGGTACCCTGGGCACCATGTCCGACAGGGTGCGTATCGGCGATTTGCTCGTGGCCGCGAAGCTGGTCACGGCCGAACAGGTGAGTGAGGCGTTGGTGTCCCAGCGCGACTCGGGGCGCCGGCTGGGCGAAGAACTCGTGGCCAAGGGCTTCGTGTCGGAGTTCCAGCTCACGCAGATCCTGTCCAACCAGCTGGCCATCCCGTGGGTCAGCCTGCAGCGCATCGAGTTCACCCGCGACCTGCTGAACATGGTGCCGGCCGAGGTGGCCAACCGCCTGTGCGTCATCCCCATCTACATGCGGCGGGTGCGCGCGGCCGAGACGCTGTACGTGGCCATGGACGACCCCACCAACGAGCCCGCGCTCATCGAGCTGGCGGCCACCACGGGGCTGCCGGTCAAGGCCATGGTCTCGTCGCCCTCCGAGATCCGGCACGCCATCCGTGTGTACTACCTGGGCGGCGCTCCGCAGGTGCACGCGCCCGAGCGGCGCGCGTCGCGGCACCCGGACGCCCTCGAGGCCACCCAGGCCGCCCAGCACACGGTGGTCATCCCCGCAGCGCCTCCCACGGGCCTGAGTGACCACAGCCTCCCCGCCAACGCGCAAGAGTGGGAGTCGGGCGTGGCAGAAGCGCCCAACCCCGAGGCCGCGCCCCGCGCCGCCCAGCCTCCGGCCGCCGCGGCCGCCCCTCCCGCAGCCGTGGCCGCTCCTCCTGCTGCGGCGCCGGCGCCCCTGCCCGACAGCCCGGGGCGGCGCAGCTACTCGGACATCGAAGACGAGCCCGTGGAGGCCAGCGAGCCCGCGGAGGCCAGCGACACCCCTGCCGCTCCCGCGGCGGCCACCTCGCAGCCCGGCAGCACCATGTCCAACGCGCGCAGCCGCATGAAGGCCCTCCGCTCGCTGGCCCTCACGCCCGCCCAGAGCGGAGACGACGACGCCTCGGCCGAGGGCACAACGCCGGCAGGCGTGAAAATGGTCACGCTCACGCTGCTGGACGGCAGCACCGTGCGCCTCCCCGCGCCCGGCTCGAAGCGCAAGGACGCGCACCCCTCGCAGGCCGAAGGGGGCCTCACCGCGAGCGACCTGGTGTCCGCGCTGCTCGCGCGCGCACAGGGGGCCGACGTGAGCGACGTGCTCCCGGACCAGCAGTGGGAGGTGCTCTTCGCCTCGCTGCTCACGCTGCTCATCCGCAAGGGCCTGCTGGCAGACTGGGAGTTCGTGGAGGAGTGGAAGAAGCGTCAGGGCTCCTGAGCGAGCCCTCCGTCTTCGGCTTCGGCCAGCTCCCGCTCCAAGCGCTCGCGAGCGGACTCTTCCACTGTGCGCTCCACCTCTTCGCTGGCGCGCCGGCTGGCCTCGCTCACCTCGCGGCCCAGGTCCTGCGCCTCGTCGGTCTGGGCAATGCGCATGACGTGTTGGAAGAGGGTGCGCTCCCCCAGCTCCACGAAGAGCGCGAACCACAGCACCGCGGCGAACACCAGGAGCGACCAGAAGAGCTTCACACTGCGAACGATCATTCGGCCTCGTCGTCGCGCCGGATGCCGTAGGCGCGCATCTTCTTGTGCAGGTTGGTGCGCTCCACGCCCAGCAGGTGGGACGCACGGCTGATGTTCCACGCCACCTCGTCCAACGTGGAAACGATGTACTGCTTCTCGGCCGCCTCGCGGTAGTCACGCAGCGACAGCCGCTCGCCGCTGCCGTCCATGGGCGCCGGGATGGAGGAGGGACGCAAGGGCGACGAACTCTCGCGGTCTTCGGCGGCGCGCTCACGCGACAGGCGCCCGATGCTGGGCAGGTCGTCGAGGCCGATGTAGTCGCCGCTCAGGATGGCCATGCGCTCCACCACGTTGCGCAGCTCGCGCACGTTGCCCGGCCAGCTGCGCTCGGACAGCGCCTCGAGCACGTCGTCGTCCATGGGCTTCTCGCGCAGCCCGTTCTCGCGGCAGAACTCGCGCAAGAACGACACGGCCAGCGCCGGGATGTCCGAGGAGCGCTCGCGCAGGGCGGGCGTGCGCAGCGGCACCACGTTCAGGCGGAAGAAGAGGTCCTCGCGGAAGCGCCCCTCGGCCACGTCGGCCTCGAGGTCGCGGTTGGTGGCCGCCACGATGCGCACGTCCACGGCGATGCTGCGCTCGGAGCCCACGCGCGTGATCTCCCCGCTCTGCAGCGCGCGCAGCACCTTGGCTTGCGCGCTGGCGCTCATGTCGCCGATCTCGTCCAGGAACAGCGTGCCCCCGTGCGCCAGCTCGAACACGCCCTTCTTGCGGCCGGCTGCGCCCGTGAACGCGCCGCGCTCGTAGCCGAACAGCTCGCTCTCGATGAGCTCGGCCGGGATGGCCGCGCAGTTCACCTTCACGAAGGCCTCTTTGCTGCGCTGGCTGAGGCGATGCATCGCGCGCGCCACCAGCTCCTTGCCCGTGCCGCTCTCGCCCGTGATCAACACGCGGCCGTTGGTGGGGGCCACCTTCTCCACCTGTGCGAACAGCTGCCGCATGGCGGGGCTCTCGCCGATCATCTCGTAGCGGTGCTGCACCTGCCCGCGCAGGCGCTCCACCTCGCGCTCCAGCTGCCAGGTCTTGAGCGCGTTGCGCACGCTCACCAGCACGCGCTCGCGGTCCAGCGGCTTCTCGAAGAAGTCGGTGGCGCCCAGCTGCACGGCCTGCACGGCCTCGGCCACGGAGGCGTGGCCCGACACCATCAGCACGGGCAGGCGGCGCGACTCGGGGCGCGCGCGGATCTTCTCGAGCGCCTCGATGCCGCTCATCTTGGGCAGGCGGATGTCGAGGATGATCAGGTCCACCTCGTGCTCGTCCAGCGCCAGCAGGCCCGCCTCGGCGCTCTCGGCCTCGGCCACCTCGAAGCCGGCGCCCTCCAGCACCATGCGCAGCGTGCGGCGGATGTTGCGCTCGTCGTCCACCACCAGGATGGTGGTCTTGGGGATGGGTAGGGACGCGGCGGCGCTCATGGCGTGCACTCCGGGAGCAGGCCGGCCGCCAGCTCCACGTTCATGCGCAGGCGGGCGTCGGTGCCCGGCGTGGTGTGCACGCGGCACTCGTGGTCCACGATCACGGCTTCGGCGCGGTAGTCGATGGTGCGGAGCATCGCGAGGGCACGCTCGGCGCCCAGGGCGAAGACCGCGGTGCTGAGGGCGTCGGCGTAGAGGCCAGAGGGGGCCAGCAAGGTCACGCTCATGGTGCGGTCCGCCGGCAGGCCCGTGCGCACGTCGATGATGTGGTGATAGCGCCGCCCGTCGCGGAAGAAGGCATGCTCGTAGTCCCCCGAGGTGCTGATGCTCATGTCGGTGGCCTCGAGGGCCGCGAAGTAGCTGTTCTGACCCTGCTGCCGCGGGTGCTGGATGCCCACGCGCCAGTCACGCGAGCCGCGCTGGCCGTGCACCTGCACCTGCCCGCCGCCGAAGATCATGTAGTCGTTGATGCCAGCAGCGCGCAGCACCTCGCCCGCGCGGTCGAGCGCGTAGCCCTTGGCGATGCCGCCCGTGCCGATGGCCATGCCGGCGCGGCGCAGGAACACGGTGCTGGCCGCCTCGTCCACCACGATGTCCTGATAGCGGATCAAGGGCAGCTGGCGCCGCAGGTCACGCGTGCTCGGGACGCGCTCCTCGTGCGGCGGAAAGCTGTACAGCCCGCGCAGGGCCGCCCACGACAGGTCGAACGCGCCGTCGCTCCAGCGCGAGACGTCGAGGCCCGCCTTGATCACCGCCAGCACGTCGGGCCCCACCACCACCGGCTCGCGCCCCGCGTTGCGGTTGATGTTGGAGATGGCGCTGTCCTCGCGCCACTCGCTGAGCACGTCCTCGAGCCGCGCGATCTCGGCGAAGGCGGCGCGGATGGCGGGCTCGGCCACCTCGGGCGTGGAGACCACGTTGATGCGGAAGATCGTCCCCATCAGCGGCCGGCTCAGGCTGATGTAGCGCAGCTCGTCGTGCTCGCCGGTGGCCGGGCTGGCGGTCTCGGGGGCCACCGGGGTCGCCGCGCCGGCGTCTTCCGCAGCGCGATCGCCACACGACGCCAGCGATGATCCGAGGCCCACGACGAGGAAAAGCCCCGCGCAATGACGCCGCGCACGAGAGAGCGGCGGACTCGCGACCAGGGGTCGCCAGGCGGGGAAGGCGTTGCGCACAGCCTAGCCTTGCGTTCCACGGCCTCGGGCGCAAGTTCCGGGCGCCCGATGCTATCTTCCGCGACCATGCGCCTGCCGCCCCCCCGCTCCCGCCGCCTCGTCACGTGCACGCTCGCGCTCCTGTCCGCGGTCACGTCGCTGCTGGCGGCCGCACCGTCGGCGCGGGGCATCGGTGAGGCCACCCGGGTGGACGTGCGCGGGGTGGTCCTGGGGGCTGCCCGCGAAGAAGACGAGCCGCGGCCCAGCGCGCGCCGCCGCATCGCCTGGGAGGCCCGCAAGCGCACCAGCATCGAGACCCGCCTGCGCCCCTCGCGGGCTCGCTTGGACGACCCGTCCATCTTCGAGACCCCGCTACTGTACCTGGCCGGCGATGCTGGCTTTGCCGACCCGAGCGAGGCCGAGGTGGTGGGCCTGCGCCGCTTCGTGGACTTCGGGGGGTTCGTGGTCATCGACGACGCAGAGCCCACGCGCGATGCGTTCGACACCAGCGTGCGGCGCTTGCTGCAGCGCGCGTTCCCCACGCGTCCGCTGCGGCCCATCCCGTCGGACCACACGCTCTTCCGCTCGTTCTACCTGTTGTACGGGCCGGCGGGGCGCCTGCGGGGGGAGCGCCCGCTCGAGGGCATCGAACGCCAGGGCCGGATGGGTGTGGTGTACAGCCGCGCCGACATGGGCGGCGCGTGGGCGCGGGACAACCTGGGCACCTGGCAGCACGCGGTGGAGGGTGGCGACACGCAGCGCGAGCTGGCCATCCGGCTCGGCGTGAACCTGATCATGTACGCGCTCTGCCTGGACTACAAAGACGACCAAGTGCATGCGCCGTTCATCATGCGGCGGCGCGGAGGCACGCCCTGAACGTCACTGCCATGCTGCCCGCGACGTTCCTCTTCGGCGTCCCGGGCGGCGCGCTGGTCGCTGGGCTGCTCTTCCTGGCGTGTCTGGCCGTGGGCGTGCTGGCGTGGCGTGATGTGGCCGGCCTCCCGCCCCCGCGTCGCAAGGCGCTGCGTGGGTTGCGCGCCGCGTCGCTGGTGCTCGTGTTCCTGGTGTGCAGCCGCCCGGGGTGCTCGCAGGAGCAGCGCGAGTCCATCGACGGGCGCCTGGTGGTGCTCTTCGACACCTCGCACAGCGTGAGCCTCGAGCTGGCCGACACCTCACGCGCCCAGCAAGCCGCGGCGCTGGCGGCCGCGTGGAGCAACCAGCCCGCGGCGGCCACGGCGCGCGTGCTGCGCTTCGGGGCCGAACTCGAAGACACCTCGCTGGCCGAGCTGGGCGAGGCCTACCCCACCAACGACGAGCGCTCGCGCCTGGTGGAGTCCCTCCGCCGCCTCGCCGCGCAAGACGGGCAGCTCGAGATCGGCGCCATCCTAGTGGTGTCCGACGGCGCAGACACGGACATGGCCACGCTGCCGGACGACTTCGACCTCGACGGTGTGCGCGTGCACGCCGCGGCGCTCGGCGCCGACGACGAGGTCACCGACGACGCGATCCGCAGCGTGCGCGTGGACTCGGTGGGCTACCTGCGGCAGCCCCTGCGCGTGCGCGTGCAGCTGGCCACCACCGAGGAGGAGGCGCGCCGAGTGCCCTTGCGCCTGTGGCAGGGCGACGAGCTGCTGCGCGAGCAGACGGTCACCATCCCGGCCAGCGGGGACATCGACGTCACGCTCGAGCTCACGCCCACGCGCCTCGGGCGCTCGCTCTATCGAGTGAGCATCCCGGTGAGCGCCGACGACGCGGTGCCCAGCAACAACGACCGCTCGTTCTTGATCAACGTGCGGCGCGACAAGCTGCGCGTGCTGCTGGTCACCGGCCAGCCCAGCTGGGACGTGCGCTTCCTGCGTGTGTTCCTGAAGCGTGACCCGGCCATCGACCTCATCTCGTTCTTCATTCTGCGCACCGCCAACGACCTGACCATGGCGCCGTCCGAAGAGCTGGCGCTCATCCCGTTCCCCACCGACGAGCTCTTCAGCGAGCACCTCGGCAGCTTCGACATCATCCTCTTCCAGAACTTCGACTACGCGCCGTACGAGATGGGCCCCTACCTGCCGCGCATCCGCGACTACGTCATGCGCGGCGGTGCGTTCGCGATGATCGGCGGAGACCGCGCGTTCGGACCGGGAGGCTACGCGGGCACGCCCATCGAAGCGGTGCTGCCCGTGGGCGTGCCGGCCGAGTCGCTGCCGCCCGAGCGCTCGCTGGTGGAGGGGCGCTTTCAGCCGGTGGTGGTGACCGACCACCGGCACCACCCGCTGGTGGCGCTGCTGCCCGACGACGCCGAGAGCCTGCGCCTGTGGGCCAGCCTCAGCCCGCTCGAGGGCGCCAACCAGGTCACCGAGGTGAACGCGCGCGGCCGCGTGCTGCTGGAGCACCCGCGTGAGCGCGCGCTCAACGGAGCCCCGCTGCCCATCTTGGTGGCGGGGCGCGCGGGCGAGGGCCGCGTCATGGCGCTGACCGTGGACACCAGCTGGCGCTGGGGCATGACCAGCGCGGGCGAGAGCGGCGACGCGAGCGCCTACGACCGCTTCTGGGACCGTGCGCTGCGCTGGCTGAGCAAGGACCCCACGCTGGACCCCGCGCGCGTCATGACCGACCGCGAGCGGTACGCCGCCGAGGGGCGCGTGCGCGTGGACGGCGTCATCCGTGACGAGGTGCACTCACCCTATGCCAGCCGCGAGCTGACGCTGCTGGTGATGCCGGCCGAGGGCGAGGTGCCCCTAACGTCTCGCTCGGTGACCACCGACGCCTCGGGGGCCTTCTCCACCGAGCTGGTGGCCCCGCGTCAGCCCGGCGGCTACCGCGTGGTGGTGCGCGAGCTGGCGGGTGCCCCGAGCGCTGACCCTGCCGCAGCGGCCGGACCAGCAGGAGTGGAGCCCCCGGCCGAGCTGGCCTCGGAGTGGTTCGTCGTGGACCAAGGGGGTGACGAGCTGGCCGACCCGCGCCCACGCCCCGAGCTGCTTCGAGCGCTGACCGAGCGCACGGGCGGCACCTTCACCGACGCCTCGTCGCGGCCAGCGTTGGCCAGCTTCGACACGCGCCGCACCCGCTCGCTCGGGGTGGCCACGTCGTTCCCGTTCGAGTCTTGGCCTGCGCTGGTGGCGCTGGTGGCGCTGCTGCTGCTCGAGTGGGGCGCGCGTCGTCGTTGGGGGCGCCGCTGATACGGGGCGGCCAGTCCTCGTCGGTGGCGCTCGTGTAGGATACATCGCTCATGACAGCGTCCATGAGAGAACGGAGATCGCCAGCGGCGACACGCGTCGATACACTCGCGTCCAATGTCATCCGTCTCTAGCCCGGTGCGCACCGCGTTCTGCTTGCCACTGCTCGCGTTGCTCGCCCTCGGCTGCGATGACGGCGCGGTCATCGACATCGACGCGCGCCGCGACGTGGGCGTGGGCGACCTCGGTCTGCTCGATGGGGCGGTGGATGCGGGGGGCGACACGGGCGTGCTCCCCGACGGGGGCTGCGCGCCCGAGCCGGACCCCTACGCGCCCCTCGACACGGGCGGACCGGCCGCCGAGTCCCAAGCCTCCTGCGAGCTGCGCGTGGGCCCGAGCGAGCCTGCTCTCGGCCCCATGGGGCAGCGTTTCGTGGTGCAGACGCTGGGCAGCGTTGCCTCTCCCGTGGCGCTCTCGTGCGGTGGAACGGGCGACGGCACCTCGCCCTACGCGTCGCGCAGCCAGGTGTTCGGCTGCGGCCAGCGCCTGCGCGTGGTGGACCTCGCACGCAGCACCTGCATGGTGGTGGAGGCGCAGACCAGCGGCCCGCACGTGTGCGCCGAAGAGAGCGCCGGCGCCGCCGTGCTGGACCTCTCGCCGCAGGTCACGAGCCTCGTGCTCGGACAGGCCAGCGTGGCGCTCGCCGATGGCCGCGAGGTGTTGGTGGCGCCCATCGGCAACACCAACCCACTCGGCGCGTGCACCCACACCAGCGCGCCCTCGGCAGCGCTCGCGGGCTTCATCGGGGGCCCGTGCAACGCAGATGGCGACTGCACCTTCACGGGTGGCGTGTGTCAGCTCGCCGCAGATGGCTACCCCGGCGGGCACTGCACGCGGCCCTGCACCACGTCGTGTCCCGACGAGGCGGGTGCCAACGCCTTCACGGGCTGCGCCGCTCCCGACGATACGCTGCGCTGCTACGCGCGCTGCGACTTCACGCTCTTCGTGGACGGCTGCCGGCCAGGCTATGGCTGCTTCACGGAGGCGGCCCCGTTGGTGGGCGGCAGCGATCGCGACATCTGCTTGCCGCTGCTCTGCACGCCCTGACGCGCTGGGTGCCCTAGCGCAGCTTCCAGCCCACGCGGGCCAGCGCAAAACGAACCTTCCCGCGCAGCTCGGCGGGGTTGGCCCCGCAGCGCGCCACCCCTTCGGCGCCCAGCAGCACCACCATCGCCGCTGCGGCGTGGCCCACCAAACAGGGCAGGGGCTCGTTGGCCACCAAGTCGGCCAGCGGCTCGGGCAGTGTGGCCACGGGCATGAGCCGCACGGGGATGCGCGTCTCCTGGGGACCGGCGCCGTCGTTGCCAATCAGGGTCTCGAGGTGGATGACCCCGCTGCCTTCGTTGCCGAAGCGCACCACCCGCTTTTCGGATTCCAGCAGCTCGCCGAGGTGGCCCGGATCGTCACGATAGATGTAGGTCAGGCGGTCGAGCGTGAGGGTCACGGTGCGCCCATCATACGTCATGCTCCTGAGTGTCACCAAGCCTGTACATCACCGTTGCGTCGCGGGATGCACGCCTGTAGGCTCACCGGCGAGGGGAGCTGAGGCGGCCATTGTCGCCAGGGGCTCCCGAGAAAGCTGGGCGCGCTCCTCATCCCATCCCCGCGCCCGGTGGACTCGAGATCACCTCGGCCTGCTCTCATCCCAGCGGCCGATGTGATCTCCGCCTATGACGCGACGGGACGGAAAGAGAAGAGCCCACCTCGGGAGGCGGGCTCTGCTCATCAGGTCTTCGAGGCGGACGCTAGCTCAGGGAGCCGGCGCGTAGTCCACGAAGGACAACACGAGGGGGGTGCGGCCGGCGTAGTTGGCCCAGGCGGCCGGGTCATCCTGCGGCAGCACCATCGGGGCCGACGCGTAGCGGGCGTCGCCCATGGCGTAGACGGTGATGATCGTGCCGGCGGTGATGCTGGGCTCCACGTTCGGCGGCATGGCCATGGCGTTGGCCGGGCTGAAGAACACGGGCACCACGTTGGAGGGCAGGCCGCTGGCCGCCGGGGTCGACGACAGCGCGCAGTTGCCGGTCAAGGTGGACGCGTCCAGCGGGTTCTTGAGCGTCAGGAAGACCATACCCGTGGCGACCGCGGGCACGGTGGCGTAGCCCGAGATGTCGCCGGTGGCGACGGCGGCATGGATGACCGTGGGGGCGGCGCCGTCCATCGCCAGCCCGTCGAGGTCGTAGCAGAGGTCGGCCGGCGGCAGGTTGTGGATGCTGTGGACGAAGCGCACGCGTGCGCTGCCCGCCACCACGTCGTCCACGTCTTCGTCCTGCTCGAGCGTGGCGCTGATGGCGCCCGTCGGGCAGGGAACCGTTCCGGCGAGACAGGTGTTGGTGTTGTCACGGAACCCGCTCACGACGAGCGAGTACGACTCACCGCGCTCGAGCGTAGAGGGATCGAACGGGAAGGAGAACAGGCAGGGGACGGTGTCGTCGCCACAGTTCGCATCGAGGCCCGCCGTCGGGCAGGTGACGGCCGGCTGAATGGCGCCCACCGCGTCGTTGTCCACGCGCGCTTCGTCATAGACACGCACCGTGGAGAGCGGGAGCGTCTCCTGGTAGGGCGTGACAGCGCGGAACGGCAGGCCGAGGCGCAGGTCGATCTCGTCCAACAGGTCCGCGTTGGGCGGCAACGCAATGACCCCGAGGCCGGCGACTTCGACACAAAGGCGGATGCCGTTGATGGGCACGTTGGTGGCCGTCAGGAGGTCGGACACCCCGTGCACGACGCGGACCTGCGCCAGCGGGAGGATGGGTCCCTGGTCGACGCCCTCGTCCTCGGGGCCCATGTCGGTGGGGCTGCCGAGGTCGCGGCCCATGTCCACTACGCCGCCGTCGCTTTCGCCACAGCCAACGCCGGCGATTGCCAGCAACAACGAGACAGGGAGGAAGCCCCCACGCACCATAGAAAGTCTTGTCATCCGGAACTCCATGTTTCACCCCACAAGGCCCCATCGCCAGCCGGAGGTATGGTCTAGGAGCATAGCCGGTATTGTTTCCAAACGGAAGCATTGTGCAGAATTGCCACTCAGCTGTCATGGAGTGCCACCTACCTGGCGCGCTGACCTGGCGAAAGCGGGACATCTCACAGGAACCGGGCTACGCTCGGGGCCCCTATGTCGGTGATGGAATCCTGCCCCCACTGCGGCACGCCCCAAGCCCAAGGCGTGCGTTTTTGTGGGCAATGCGGGCAGAGCATGGCTCGAGCCGCGCCTGCGCCGGCCGTGCAGACTGCACCCGCGCCAGCACCCAGCCCCACCAAGCGCGCTCCTCAGCGCACCATGCTGGGCTTGCCCAGCGAGATGCTGGCCCAGTCCGCACCGCCCGCGCCAGCGCCCGCCCCGGCGCCCGTACCCGTGAAGGCGCCAAAGCCGAGCCCCGCGAGGACCATGCTGGGCCTCCCTGCGGTTTTCGCGCCCGAGCCGCCAGCCGCCGCGCCCGCGCAGCCAACCCAGTCAGCCCCAGCGGCCGCAAAGCCCAAGGGGCCGTCGCCCGCCCGTACCATGCTGGGCATGCCCGCGGCCGCCGTGGCCCAGGCCGCGCAAGCGGCGCAGGCCGGCCAGGCTCCGCCCGGGGAGCGTGAGTCCAGCAGCGGCCGTGACTCATCACCGCTCAACCCGCGCACGCGCCGGAAGTCGCGCGCCGAGATGGGCCTCACCATGGTGGAGGGCGTTGCTCCGTCCATGCCCGAGCCGGTGAGTGACGACCAGCGCCCGGGCCGCGCGCGGGCCTCGGCCAACTACGGCATGGTGCCGATTCCTCCACCGCGCCAAGAAGACTCGAGCGACGACCTTCCCACCCTGCCCAAGAGCAAGGCGCCGATGATCGCCGGGGTGGTGTTCGCGGCGCTGCTGTTCATCGGCGCCGTCGTGGCGCTGCTGGTGTGGCTGATGAGTGGAGGCCCCGAGGTGCGCGCCACCGTCGCGCAGACCGACGCGGGGGAGGTGCTCCAGCTGGAACTGCCCGACGTCGCACCGGGCTCACGCGTGCGCCTAGGGGGCATCGAGGCTCCCGTCGACGCGGGGCGCGCCACGCTGCCGCTGTCGTCGGATGCGCTGCACGTGGGGCCCAACGAGCTCGCGCTGGCGGTGGTGGGGCCGGATGGCTCGTCCGAAGAGGTGCCGCTCACGCTGCTGGTGGCGTACCGCGTGCGCGCCGATCTCAGCGCCCTCGAGCAGCGGCCTCCCGTGCTGCGTTACATGGTGGAGGCCCAGCCTGGCGCTAGCGTGGCGCTGGACGGGCGCCCCGTGACACTGGACGCCGGCGGCATGGGTCACCACGACTACCCTGTGGTCGCGTCGGCCGATGACCAGGGCGTGGAGCGCATCGTCCGCTACGAAGTGCGCACGGCGGATGGGGCGACCGAGACGGGCCACATCACCACGCGCGTGCCCTACGCGGCGCTCACGGTGGACCGGCCCGGCAACGAGCTGATCACCGATCAGGGCACCGTGGAAGTGGCGGGCAGCGTGGCGGCAGGCGCCACGGTCATGCTGGACGGAACCGCGCTCGAGCTGCGTGACGGACGCTTCTTGCAGCGAGTGCCCGTGGCCGAGGTGCGTGAGTACCGCCTGCAGCTGATGGTGCGGCAGCCCGGCTTCGCGCCTCGCCACAGGGAGATCGTGGTGCGGCGCGTGGCGGACCTTTCGGCCGAGGCGGCCCGCTACCCGGTGGACGCCACGCTCACGTACGCGCGCATCGCACAGAACCCCGCCATCTATCGCGGGCAGAGCATGGCCGTGGAGGGGCGCGTCTATCACGTGGACGTGCACGAGGGCCGCAGCGTGCTGCAGATGATGGTGCGCGAGTGCGGCGGTGGTCAGCGCTGCGCGCTGTGGGTCACGTACCCGGCCGCCACCGAAGCCACCGTGGGGTCGTGGGTGCGCGTGGTGGGCGACGTGGCCGGTGAGCAAGCGTTCCAACCCCGCTCGGGCGGTGCGACCATGACGGTGCCACGGGTCGACGCGCGCTTCGTGTTGCCCATTCGTTGAACGACCGCAGCCGAACGACCGCTGAACCACGAGATGGACCCGAAAGCCACCGCCAAGACCGCCGAGCACCGCCCCTGCACGGAGTGCGGGCGGCTGAACTCGTTCGAGGCGCGCTTCTGCGGGGCGTGTGGCAACGAGCTGGTGAGCGAGAGCCAGGCGCTGGGCAACGAGGTCATGGCGGACCCGCTCATCGGGCGCATCATCGCGGACCGCTACCGCATCCTGCAGTTCTTGGGGCGCGGCGGCATGGGCGTGGTCTACCGCGTGGAGCACGTGCACATCGGCAAGGTCATGGCCATGAAGCTGCTGCACGGCGAGCTGGCGCGCGACCGCGACACCATCAAGCGCTTTCGCCGCGAAGCCGAGGCGGCCTCCAAGCTGAGCCACCCCAACACGGTGCAGGTCTTCGACTTCGGCTCGAGCCAGGGCCTCATGTACTTGGTCATGGAGTACGTGGACGGCCGAGACTTGGGCCAGGTCATCCGGGACGCGGGCACGCTCGACTTCGCCCGCGTGGCACGCCTCACGGCGCAGGTCTGTGGCTCCGTGGCCGAGGCCCATCGCTTGGGCATCGTGCACCGCGACATCAAGCCCGAGAACGTCATGATCGTGACGCGCCCCGACCAGGGCGAGACCGCCAAGGTGCTGGACTTCGGGCTGGCCAAGCTGCGCGACACGCAGGCGGGCAACACCGTCACGCGCGCCGGGGCCATCGTGGGGACGCCCTACTACATGCCGCCCGAGCAGATTCGCGGCGAGGACGTGGACCCCCGAGGCGACGTCTACGCGATTGGCGCCATGATGTACAAGGCGGTCACCGGAGCGCCACCGTTCGTGGCCGCCTCGCCCATGGGCGTGCTCACCAAGCACCTCACCGAGGCGCTCACGCCGCCTTCGCACAAGCTCGCCAAGGTGCCTCCCGAGGCGGACGTCATCATCGGCCGCGCCATGGAGAAGGAGGCGCGCGACCGCTATCCGGACGCCGACGCCCTGCGTGCCGCGTTGGCCGACTACCTGGGCCTCGTGGGCCACGACATGACCGACCCGAGCCTGGCGCTCGAGAGCCGTGAGCTGAGCTCCTCGGGGCGTCGCAAGGTGGCGCAGCTGGCCACGCGCGGTGACGTGGACCGCTTCGAGCATCGCCTCCAGCGGCGCGGGCTGTTCGCGTACACCGTGGGGGTGCTGGCCGTGGCGGCGCTCATCACGGTGGGCGTGGTCTACGGGCGTCGCTACCTGGCCACGCTCGCCCCGCCCACCGAAGAGTCCGAGCCCAACGACACACCCGAGACGGCCTCGCGCATCTTGCGTGACGGCGTGCTGAGCGCGCACCTGGGGCAGCGCGTGTCCGAGACGGAGGGCGACGTGGACTTCTACCGCATCGTGCGGCGCGGCCAGGGTCGTGAGCACCTCGACGTGGTCGCTTCGGGTGTGCCCAACGTGGACATGATCCTCGAGCTGGTGCGGGTGGGCGGCCGCGTGCCCGCCATCGAGGTGAACGCGGGCGGCGTGGGTGAAGGGGAGTCGCTCATCGCCTTTCCCGTGTCGGACGACGATTACCTCATCCGGGTGCGCCAGACCGTGGCCGCGGGCGAGCGGCCCATCGAGAACGTGAGCGACCCGTACAGCATCGTGTGGCGGGTGAGCGCCCCCGAGCTGGATCACGAGCGTGAGCCCAACGACTCGCTCGAGACGGCCGGGCAGGTCCCGCTGATGGGAACGGTGCGCGGGCGCATCGGCTGGCGCGACGACGTGGACCTCTACTGCGTGGACACGTCGGCCGACCGCGTGGGCGCGCGCGTGAGCGGCATCCCGGGCCTGGATCTGGTGCTGCGCGTGGTGCAGCGGGCCGAGCAGTCCAGCTCGAAGATCGACGCCGAGGGCGTGGGGAGCGAAGAGAGCGTGAAGGACCTGCGGGTGCTCGCTGGGCAGACCTGCTTCGAGGTGTCGGTGGACATGAACGCGAGCGACACGGCCTGGGCCAGCCCCTCCGAGATGTACGTTCTCGAGGTCTTCGCGGGGGTGGACGGTGGCTGACCTCTCTCTGCGCCCGGCAGCACGCGGTGCGGTCGCGCTCGGCCTCGCCGTCACCGGCCTGCTGGCCGGCACCGCGTGGGTGGGCGAGTGGCCCGTCGCGCATGCGCGGCCCGTGACCATCGGCGTCTATCAAGAGCTCCCCTTCGGCGTGGCCCGCAGTCACCCCAGCGTGACGGATGGCGGGCGCAGCTCGCGGGACGGGCGCAGCACGGCGCGCCTCCCGGTGCGTGAGCCCAGCGTTCGCTATCGGGTCGAGGTGGGCGCGCGGCACGTCACGGCGCCCATCGCGCTCACCAACAACACCCTGCTGGCGGTCGCGGCCGACCACGCCGGCTACGTGTTGCTCGACGGCGCGCTGACACCCGACGGCGCCTCGCTGCGGGGCGCGAGCGGGGTGTCGCTCTCGCCGGAGGGCTTCGTGGTGGCCGAGACCGACGGGCTCGCCTTCCTGGACAGCCGCCTGCAGGTGCGGGCGCGGGTGCCCGTGGCAGGGCTGAGCGACGCGGCGCCCCTCGTCTTCGCCGATGGCACCGCCGTGGTGAGCGCGGGGGCGTCACTGCTGCGCGTCGATGCGGCGGGCACGCGGCGGTTCACGGTGCCCGTGGCTTCGCGGGCCCACTCGCCGGTGGCGCGGACGCCCTCCGGGCGAATCGTGACGGCCACCACCACCGAGCTGCTGTTGCTGGACCAAGACGGGCGCGTGGAGCGCCGCGAACCGCTGGGCGACCATCCCGTGGCGGGCCCGGCCGTGGGGCTCGACGGCAGCATCTGGGTGATGACCGCCGGGGGCCTCGCCGCGTTCGACGCCGATGGCGCACCACGCGTGCGCGTGCCCTCGCCCACCAGCGGCCCGCTCACCCACGGCGGCTTGGCCATCGCCACGGACGGCAGCGTGCGTGCGGCCGTGCTGGGGTTCGGGGTGCTCGCGCTCAACGCCTCGGCGGCGCCGCTGTGGTCCTTCGCGCTCCCGCAGGCGCGCTTCGTGGTGGTGGACGCCGCAGGCGGGTCGCTCGTAGCCACGCACGACGGACTCCTGGTGGCTCTCGACGCCGACGGGCAAGAGCGCTGGCGCGCGCGTCTCGACGGCACGCCGCACGCAGCTCCCGTGCTGGGCGTGGACGGCACCGTCTACGTGGGCCTAGAGGGCGGCTCGTTGGTGGCGCTGCACTAGCGGGACACGGTGGCATGAAGATCGAGGCCCTCGACTACGAGCTCCCCGAAGAGCTGATCGCGCAGCACCCCACGGCGGCGCGTGACGCGGCGCGCCTGCTGGTGCCCTCGCTCGCCGGGACCGCCATGCACCGGAGCATCCGCGACCTGCCCGCGCTGCTCACGCCGGGCCTCATCGTGTGGAACGACGCGCGCGTGATCCCGGCACGCCTGCGTGGCGAGCGCCCGAGCGGCGGCAAGGCCGAGCTGCTGCTGCTGGAGCCCGACGCGGACGCTGCCGCAGGAGCGGGCGCAGCCGAGACGTGGCTGGCCCTCGGGCGCGCCAACAAGCCGCTGCAGGTGGGTCACCAGCTGATGCTGGGAGGTGCGCTGCACGCCGAGGTGCTGGCGCGCCTCGGGGAAGGGCAGCTGCGTGTGCGGCTCAACCCTCTCGCGCATGAGAGCGTGATGGCCGCGGTGGAGGCCGTGGGGGAGCTGCCGCTGCCGCCGTACATCGCGCGGGCGCCCGAGAGCACGGACACCGAGCGCTATCAGACCGTGTTCGCGCGCACGCCCGGCGCGGTGGCGGCGCCCACCGCAGGGCTGCACTTCACGGCCGAGCTGCGCAGCGCGCTCGAGCAGGCGGGGCACGAGTTCGCCTACGTCACGCTGCACGTGGGGCCAGGCACCTTTCGCCCGGTGAAGAGCCACACGCTGGACGAGCACGTGATGCACCGCGAGCGCTACGACGTGCCCGAGGCCACCGCGGCTGCGCTCCGGCGGGCGCGCGAGCAAGGTCGCCCCGTGCTGGCGGTGGGCACCACCGTGGTGCGCACCCTCGAGGCGGCGGCCCTCGAGGCCACGGCGGACCAGGTGGTGCGCGCGGGCGCGGGCGAGACGGCGCTCTTCATCCGCGGGGCGTATCCCTTCCGCGTGGTGGACTCGCTGGTCACCAACTTCCACTTGCCACGCAGCACGCTGCTGGCTCTGGTCATGGCCTTCGCGGGCGAGGACGCGCTGCGCGCCGCGTATGCCGAAGCCATCCGGGCCCGGTACCGCTTCTTCAGCTATGGAGACGCCATGCTCTTGCACCGAGCGCGCCCATGAGCGTCCACGCGCTGCCCACCCAGGGGTTCTCGTTCGAGGTGAGCGCCACCGACGGCGCCGCGCGGCGTGGTCGCTTCCAGACGCCGCGCGCGGTCATCGAGACGCCGGTCTTCATGCCCGTGGGCACGCAGGCCAGCGTCAAGGGCCTCACCCCCATCGAGGTGGAGGAGACCGGCGCGCGCATCATCCTGGCCAACACCTATCACCTCTGGCTGCGCCCGGGCCCGGAGCTCATCGACCGCTTCGGCGGGACCCCACGCTTCATGGGCTGGAAGCACGCCATGCTCACCGACAGCGGTGGCTTCCAGGTGTTCTCGCTCGCGTCGCGCCGCAAGATCGACGACGACGGCGTGACCTTCCGCTCGCACCTCACGGGCGAGGCCAAGCGCCTCACGCCGGAGGAGTCCATGCGCGTGCAGCGCCTGCTGGCCGCCGACGTGGCCATGGTGCTGGACGTGTGCCCGCCGGGGGCCGCCGAGCGCCGCGAGATCGAGCAGGCCATGCGGCTCACCACCGCCTGGGCCAGCCGCTGCCTCGCGGCTCCTGCCGCCGACGGGCAGGCGCGCTTCGGCATCGTGCAGGGGGGTGTGCACGCGGACCTGCGTCGCGCCCACTTGGACGACATCGCGGCGCTGCCCTTCGACGGCTTCGCCATGGGTGGCTTCTCCGTGGGTGAGCCCATCCAGACCATGTACGAGCTGCTCGAGACGCTGGGGCCCGCCATGCCCGCCGACCGGCCGCGCTACTTGATGGGCGTGGGCACGCCCTATGATCTCATCGAGGCGGTCGGGTCGGGCATCGACCTGTTCGACTGCGTGCTCCCCACGCGCAACGCGCGCAACGGCCAGGCGCTCACGTGGCACGGTCGGGTGAACATCAAGCAGGCGCGCCACACCGAGGACGAGGCCCCGCTCGACCCGGACTGCGCCTGCCCCGTGTGCGCCACGTTCTCGCGCGGCTACCTGCGGCACCTGCAGAAGGCCAACGAGATGCTGCTGCCGCGCCTGCTCACGCACCACAACCTGTTCTTCTACGGCGAGCTCATGCGCGCCGCGCGAGGCGCCATCGAGGCCGGCGACTACCGCGCCTGGGCATCGCGCACGGTGCAGAAGATGCGCGCCGGCGACGAGATCGAAGCCCCGCGCTGACCCCCGCGCGGGTGCAGGCCGCTACGGTGGAGGGGCGCCCAACCGCTCGGTCTGCCCCGCCACGGGCAAGAGCGTGACGCGGCCCGTGGCGTAAGCGCGCGAGAGGTCCTGCGACAGGAGCGCGACCGGCAACGAGGTGGCCGTGGCGAGCTCGCCACGCAGCATCACGGGGCTGAGCGCCTCCTCGGGATCGATAGCGGGCCGCGTGCAGTCCACCATCACGCGCAGCGGCGTGTCGCGCGGCAGCACGTCCACGTCGAGGTGCAGCGCCATGCGCGTGGTGTAGAGCTTGGCCTGCCACACCACGCCCATGCCGATGGCCCCCAGCCAGTCGAGCACGATGCAGGTGAACGCGGCGTCGAGCGTTCCGTCGGGACGCAGGGCCGAGCTCAGTTCGTTGCCGGGGATGGCGAAGAACTCGTGGGTGAGGTCCAGATAGCAGGCGCTGCGATGCGCGGTGACCGGGAACGACCCCCGGATGCTCAGCGTGCGCGCGGGCTCGCTCTGGCACTGCTCGAAGACGGCGCGAAAGGGCGCGGCGGCGTCCCTTCCGAGAGGGGCAGCGCTCCGGGCGTGCGCGTCCAGCTTGGGGGTGTCCGAGAAGCGCGTGTGCAGCGCGAAGCCGCCCGCGCTCTCCGTGTACGTGCCTTCGAAGGTGAGCGCCGTCTCGAGGGGCAGGGCGCGCTCGAGGCGCATGTCCAGCTCGAGCGGGAAGGCCTGGGTGAGCGCGCCGGGCCCGCGCAGGGCGCGCAGGATGGAGAGCACGCGCGCATAGGCATGCAGACCGCCGTGCAAGCGCCCTGGGGGGCCCGCCAGCGCTTCGCCGAAGAACGCGTCACCGCGGAACGCCCCTTGCTCGTTCGCAGCGAGCGGTGCGCCGTGGCCGATGCACACGTCGAGCGCGCTGCGGAGGGCCTCCCGCGTGGGGACTGTACGAGCACTCATGCTGGGTGGTAGCGCGTCTCCGCCGCCGGCGCATGCGCGGGTGTTGTACGCTGCGAGGGCCGATGCCCCCCGCTTCGACGACGGGTCGCGAGACCCCCACGGACATGACCGCGCCGCCGGGCGCCGAGGTCGCCTTCGCGGGCAGCACCGTTCCGCCCGCACTCATGGAACGCTGGCGCGAGCTCACCGTGAACGCTCCGCTCGGCGACCTGGACCCGACCCTCGGGCGGGTCACGGAGGACCTCACGCCCGGGGCGCTGGCGGACGTTCCAGAAGGCGTGGTCGCGCTGGGCGACCCGATCGCGCGCGGTGGCATGGGCGAGGTGCGCCGCGGGACTCAGCACCGCCTGCGGCGCGAGGTGGCGGTCAAGCGTGCCCTGCGGGAGACGGCGGCCGCTGGGCGGGGCGCCATGCTGCGCGAGGCGTGGGTGGCGGCGTCACTCGAGCACCCCAACATCCTGCCGATTCACACGCTGTCGCGGGAGGGCGACGAGCCGCTCATCGTCATGAAGCGCGTGGAGGGCCGCGTGTGGAGCGACATCCTCGAGGACGAGCGCGATCCCGCGGCCCCAGGCTTCCGCGTGTCGCGACCATCCGTGAGCGGCATGGGCGACCGCTGGGTGGCGCCCCTGCAGGTGCTCATCGAGGTCTGCCGCGCGGTGCACTTCGCTCACACCCGGGGCGTGCTGCACCTGGACATCAAGCCGGACAACGTGATGGTGGGCGAGCACGGCGAGGTGGTGCTGCTGGACTGGGGCCTGGCCACGGCGTTCGACCCGCGCATTGCGCCGTCGTTCCTGCGTCCGCGCGAGAGCATCGAGGCGGTGTGTGGCACCCCGGGCTACCTCTCCCCCGAGCAGGCCGAGGGCATCGGCAGCGCGCTCACGCCCGCGACGGACGTCTACCTGCTGGGCGCGGTGCTCTACGAGGTGCTCACGGGGCAGCTCCTCCACCCCGGCCCGGTGGTGAAGTCGCTGCTCAGCTCACACCGCGCCGAGCCGCCGGTGCTGGGCGACGACGTGCCTGCCGAGCTGCGCGAGCTGACGTTGCGGGCGCTCGCGCGGGACCCCCGCGATCGCTTCCCCGACGTTACGAGCTTTCGACAGGCGCTCGAGGCCTTCCTCGCCCACCGTCCGGCGCTGGCCCTGACCGCGCGCGGCGATGGCTTGCTCGCGGCGCTGCTCGCCTCGCCCCAGTTCTCGGGCGAGGATGACGATCTCTCGGCCGAGGTCTCCATCGACGCGTGCCGCTTTGCGTACCAGCAGGCGCTCCGGTTGTGGCCCGAGTCGCGCACGGCCAGCGCGGGGCTCGCGCGGCTCTCCGAGTGGCTGCTGAACCGCGCGGAGGCACGCATCGACGCCAACGGCGGGCGCGCCGCGTTGGACGATCACCCCGCGCCGGGGCCCGAGCTGCGGCAGCGCCTCGCTGCCCTCGAGCAGGCTAGCGTGGACGATGGACACCGCCTGGTGCGCCTCCGTGCGCTGTCGGCCGACGAGGACGTGGAGACGTATCGCCGCGTGCGCATCGGCCTCGCTGCCGGAGGGGGTGCGCTCTGGCTCCTATGGAACCTGTGCGCGGGGTGGCTCGACCGGAGTGGCATCCTGCCCCTCACCCACGCCGCCCTGCTGGCCAACGTCTGCTTGGCGGCGCTGAGCTTCGGGCTCTTCATGGCGCTCGGGGGCCACCGCTCGCTGCTGAGCACGGCCGTGAACCGGCGCGCCCTCACGGTCATCCTCGCCACCTTCGGCCAGACGTTCGTGTTGTGGACGGGCGCTTGGCTGCTGGACGTGCCTCCGCGCTCGGCGGCCGCGCTGGCTGGCGCGGCGTACCTGCTGGCGGCGCTGGCGGTGGCAGCCATCCTGGACGCGCGCACCTGGTGGGTGTCGCTGCTCATGCTCGTCCCGGCCATGGGGGGGGCGCTCATGCCGGCGTACACCTTCGAGTGGACCGCGCTGCTCGGGCCGTTGGGTGGCGCAGGCCTGGCGTATCTGTGGTGGCAACCCGCGCGCGCGGAGGAGGCCACGTGAGCGCGCAGGACACCAGCGCCAGCATCCGCAGGACGCTCGCCACCATCGACTCCGGCTCGCTGGTCAACGTCTGGCGCGAGCACGGCATACGCACCGATGACCTGGTGCCGGACTCGCGTGGCACCATCGGGCGCCCGAGCGTAGGCGACTCGCTCACCCTCGACGGCCTCACGCGTGGTGAGCTGTCCGTGCTGGGCAACCCCGAAGAGGGCGGCGTGGTGCAGGGCGAGGTCATCGGCTCCGGCGGCATGGGCGTGGTCCGCGAGGGCACACAGCTGGTGCTGCGGCGATCCGTCGCGGTGAAGCAGGTGCACCCCGACGCCTCACCCGCCCGCGAGCTGCGTCTGGCCGCGTTCCTGCGCGAAGCGTGGGTCAGCGCCAACCTCGAGCACCCCAACATCATCCCGGTGCACACGCTGTGCAGCGACCACGGCGACCCGCTGCTGGTCATGAAGCGCGTGGAGGGCGTGTCGTGGCGCACGCTGCTCGACCAGCCCGAGCTGGCGCCCGCCTATGGCGTGGACCCGCGCGACCCACTGACGTCGCATCTGCGCGTGCTGGTGCGGGTGTGTCGCGCCGTCCACTTTGCCCATACCCGCGGGGTGCTGCACCTCGACCTCAAGCCCGACAACGTGATGGTGGGGCGTCACGGCGAGGTCTACCTGCTGGACTGGGGTCTGGCCGCGGGGTTTCGCGATGGTGCCGCCTCTTTCCTGCCGCGCACGCGTGACCTGCACGCCGTGGTGGGGACGCCCGGCTACCTGTCCCCGGAGCAAGCCGCTGGCCTCGGCAGCGTGTTCGGGCCCGAGACGGACGTCTTCCTGTTGGGCGCGCTTCTGCATCGGGTGGTCACGGGCGTCATGCCCTACCACGGCACCACCCTCATGGAGGCCCTCGGACAGGCCTTCGCGTGTGCGCCACGCGAGTACGGCGCCGACGTCCCCAAAGAGCTGGCCGACATTCTGCAGCGCGCGATGGCGCGTTCCATCGACGAGCGCTACGCGACGGTGACCGACTTCCGCCTGGCCCTCGAGCACTTCCTCGAGCACCGCGACGTCAACGGCCTGCTGGACGAGTCGTTTACCCGGCTGGACGTGCTCGCGCAGGACCTCTCGCGCGCCGAGCCCCAGCCACGTGACGCTAGCGCGCTGCGGCGGCTGGAGAACGAGTGCCGCTTCGGGCTCGAGGAGGCGCTCGGCCGCTGGCCCGACAACACCCGTGCGCAAGAGGGCATTCACGAGCTGGCGCGCCTCAGCGTGCGTCGTGCGCTCCGGGCGGGGGACTGGCGTGCCGCCGCCGCCGCGCTCGAGCGCTTGCCCGCGCCGGACAGCGACCTCCTCGACCAAGTGGCAACAGCTCGCGATCACGCGCAGTCCATGGCGCGGGAGCGGGCCATCCTCGAGGATCTCGGCTCGCACGAGGACATGCTGCGGTTCGCCGATGTGCGCTCGAAGGTGTGCGCGTTCATCTCCATCGGATGGAGCGTCTGGTTCTTCGCGGTGGGAGCGACCATCCGCGCGGGGACCGTGCCGCTGACGTACGCCGCGCTGCTCACCAACGCGGTGCTCACCTGCGTGATCTACGGCGGCATCGTCTTTGGCGTCCGCAAGACGCTGCACTCCACCCAGATCGACCGCCGCGTCATCTGGCTGCTGGCGGTGTGCTTCTTGGACGCCGGCATCGTGTGGCTGTTCGCCATGTTTCTCGAGCTCCCACCGCTGCATGCCGTGGCCTTGAGCTCGTCGGTCTACGTCTTCTTCTTCGTCGCCACGGCCACGGTCATCGACCGGCGCCTGGCGTGGATCGCACCCGTGCTCGCGCCCGTGGCGCTGCTGCCCTTCCTCGACGTCGAGCGCGTGTTCGAGTGGCAGGGCGCCTACGTGCTGCTGGGGGGCATCACGCTCAGCCTGATCTGGCGTCGGGACGCTCGCTCGGCGCGGGAACGGCAGGCGTTGGACCGGCGGGGCGCATGAAGCTCGCACCTCGGTTTGACCCCTCGGCCCGAGACGCTATACGGACGGCTCCCTGCGCGTGGTCACCGTCGGCTACGCCGAGCTGGAGGTAGCGTTTTGCGCATCGAACGAGCGTTGGTGTCGGTCTCGGACAAGACCGGAGTCGTAGAGTTTGCCAAGGGACTGGCTGCCCTGGGCATCGAGATCCTCTCGACCGGCGGCACCGCCAAGGCGCTGCGCGAAGCGGGCCTCACGGTAGTCGACGTGTCGGAGTACACGCAGTCCCCCGAGATCATGGATGGGCGCGTGAAGACCCTGCACCCGCGCGTGCACGGCGGCATCCTCATGCGCGACCTGGACGAGGACCGCGCCGCGCTGGCCAGCATCGGGGGCAAGCCCATCGGCCTCGTGTGCGTGAACCTCTACCCGTTCGAGAAGACGGTGGCGGCCGGCGCCGAGCACGACGAGATCATCGAGAACATCGACATCGGCGGCCCGTCCATGGTGCGCAGCTCCGCCAAGAACCACAGCCGCGTCACCATCGTGACCGAGCCCGCCGACTACGGCCGCGTACTCGAGGCGCTCCGCATCGCGGGCGAGACCACGCTCGAGCTGCGCGCCGAGCTGGCCGCCAAGGCCTTCACCCACACGGCCGCCTACGACGGCGCGATCGCCGCCTACATGACGCGCCAGGCGGGCTCGGCCTACCCGGGCACGCTCACGCTGAGCTTCCGCAAGGGCTACGACGTGCGCTACGGCGAGAACCCGCACCAGAGCGGCGCGTTCTACATCGACCGCGACGCGGAGCCCGGCAGCCTGGCGCTGTCGGAGTCGCTCGACGAAGGCGGCAAGGAGCTCTCGTTCAACAACCTCATCGACGTCGACGCCGCGCTCGACGCCGTGCGCGAGTTCACCGAGGGTCCGGCCGCCGTGGTGGTGAAGCACACCAACCCGTGTGGTGTGGCCCGCGCGGCCACGCTGGAGCAGGCCTACCGCATCGCCCGCGAGGCCGACTCGCAGAGCGCCTTCGGTGGCATCGTGGCGCTCAACCAGCGCGTGGATCGCGCCACGGCCGACGCCCTGGCCGAGACCTTCATCGAGTGCGTGATCGCGCCGGGCTACGACGACGAGGCCCTCGCCAAGCTCAAGAAGAAGGGCAACCTGCGCATCCTGTCCACGGGCGCCTGGCTCGGGCCCGAGCACCGCGCGCTGCACTACAAGCGCATCAGCGGCGGCGTGGTGGTTCAGGAACGTGACGCCACCGGTGGCGCCGAGGTGCGCGACGGCAAGGTGGTCAGCCAGCGTCAGCCCACGGCCGACGAGTGGGCCGCCCTCCAGTTCGCGTGGTGCGTGTGCAAGCACGTGAAGAGCAACGCCATCATCTTCGCCACCCCCGACCGAACGGTGGGCGTGGGCGCTGGCCAGATGGCGCGCGTCACCTCCGTGAAGATCGCCACCGAGAAGGCCGGCGAGCTGAGCAAGGGCGCGGTCATGGCCTCCGACGCGTTCTTCCCGTTCCCGGACGGCATCGAGGCGGCGGCCGCGGCGGGCATCACCGCGGTGGCGCACCCGGGCGGCTCCAAGAACGACGACGCCATCATCGCGGCGGCCAACGCCGCGGGCATCGCCATGGTCTTCACCGGCGTGCGCCACTTCCGGCACTGATCACGGAGCGTTTCCATGGAGCCCTCGATGAAGGTGTTGGTGATTGGCAGCGGCGCGCGCGAGCACTCGCTCGCCTGGAAGCTGTCGCAGGACGCCCACGTCGAGGTCTTCGTGGCCCCCGGCAACGCAGGCATGAGCGCCGTGGCGCAGCGGCGCCCCCTGCGTTCGATCACGCCCGAGACCATCGTCGCGCTGGCTCGTGAGCTGGGCGCGGCGTTCGTCATCGTGGGCCCCGAGGCCCCTCTGGTGGACGGCGCCATCGATGCGCTCGCCGCGGCGGGCATCGAGGCCTTCGGTCCGCCACGCTTCCAGGCGCAGCTCGAGGGCTCCAAGATCTTCTCGAAGGAGTTCATGGCGCGGCACGGCGTGCCCACCGCGGGCTTCGCCGTCTTCAGCGACGCGGACGAGGCCGAGGCCTATGTGCGCGCCGCGGGTCGACCGCTGGTGGTGAAGGCCGACGGTCTCGCGGCCGGGAAGGGCGTCACCGTGGCCAAGGACGCCGATGAAGCGGCCGACGCCATCGACCGCATCATGCGGCAGCGCGAGTTCGGCGGCGCGGGCGCGCGCGTGCTCATCGAGGAGTGCCTGGTGGGCGAGGAGGTGAGCTTCCACGTGGTGTGCGACGGCGAGCGCTACGTGCCGCTCGCGCCCGCGCAGGACCACAAGCGCGCCTTCGACGGGGACCAGGGCCCCAACACGGGTGGCATGGGCGCCTACTCGCCGCCGCCCGTGGTGAGCGCCGACGTGGAGCGCAAGATCCTCACGCGCGTGGTCGAGCCCACGCTGGCCGGCATGCGGGCCGAGGGTCACCCCTTCCGCGGAGCGCTCTTCGTGGGCGTCATGGTGGTAGACGGCGAGCCGCTGGTGCTCGAGTACAACACGCGCTTCGGCGACCCCGAGTGCGAGAGCATGATGATGCGCTGGAGCGGGTCGGTGCTGCCCCTGCTGCAGGGCTCGGCGCGAGGCGACCTGCGCGGTGTCACGCCCGCGTGGGACGCGCCCACCAGCCTGTGCGTGGTGTTGGCGTCGGGCGGCTATCCCGGCGCCTACGAGACGGGCAAGGTCATCCACGGGCTCGAGGCGGCGGCGGCGGTCGAGGGGGTTACCGTGTTTCACGCCGGCACCACGGAGCGCGACGGCGCCATCGTCACCAACGGGGGTCGCGTGCTCACCGTGACGGCCATCGGCAGAACGCTGGACGAGGCCGCCGAGCGCGCCTACCGCGCGGCCGACGCGATCACCTTCGAAGGCAAGATGCTGCGCCGCGACATCGGTTGGCGCGCCCGCACAGCCACTGCCCCGCGATGAGCACAGCATCCCCGGCGCGGCGTCATCCTTGGCTGGCGGGGGCCGACCTCGTGGGCCTGCTGGTGGTCCTCGGGTTCTGGCAGGGTGCGTTGCCCGCTCGCTATCTGCCGTTCGACCTGCCGCTGGGTGCGTTGGCCGCGACCTACGTGGTGTCCATCGCGGCGCTGCTCCGAGGCGGTCTTCGCGCCGCGCGTGTGGCCAGCTGGGCCGCCCTGCTGCGCATGCTGGGAGGCCTGGGGTTCCTGGTGTTGTTGGCCATGACAGCGGCAGACGTGAGTGGGCGCTTTGGGCCCATCGGTCCCGTGGGAGCGGGCTTCATGTACTTCGGCATGGCGCTGTTCGTCCCATATCTTCTGGTGTTTCCAGCGCTGCAGGTGGCTTACCTGGGCGCCCAGTGCGACGTCTCCACGGGGGCGGGCAACACGCTCGGGCGAAGACTGCGCCGGCTGCTCTTCGCGAGCCTCGGCGTGGTGGTGGCGAGCTTCGTGACCGGCCGTGCGCTCGCCGTGGGCAGCGTGGCGGAGGCGCCCAGCGACGCCGTCATGCGCACGGCGTTCGCGGCCACCCGCGGGGAGGGCGAAGCCCCGGAGCACCACGCCGCAGGCCCGATCACGATGGAGCTGGTGCGCCATGGGCGCGTACGCGGCCAATACGTGGGGACCTCGTCGCTGCGCGAGACAGTGCTGGGCGCACTCGCGCATTTCAGCTCCCCGCTGCCGACGGACGGAGCGTGGGTCATCAGCGTGCCCACGCGGCGCTCCCGCCCCGCGCCCTGGCCGTGGCTGGACCTGCTCCAGCTCGCGCCACTCCACGATGGTGTCCTTCTGCGCAGCGGCGCTGAGGTGGCCGTCGAGACGCCCACGTCGCTCCAGCTGCGGGGCGCCCACCTGGCGGTGCCTTTCGCCCCGATGCCCGTGTTCCAGTTCGGCACGGACCTCGGCGGCATCGTCACCCGTCTGCGTGAGGAGCTCGGGCTCGGCAGCGCAGCGGCGGCCGACGTCGAGATCCTGCGCTACGCCACCTTCACGGATCCGCCCTACCTCGATGCGACGCGGCGTCGAGCCCTACCGCGCGCGAGCGAAGCGGTCGTTCGGCAGGCCGTCGTCGACAACGTGGACTTCATCCTGCGCAACCAGCGCGGTGACGGGCTGTTCGCCTATCAGGTGGACGCGGCGCGCGGGCTGGCCAGCAACATGGGCTACGACTTCACGAGGCACGCCGGCGTGGCGTACTTCCTGGCGCAAGCGGGCCACCAGCTGGGGCTCGCGCGCGCCACCGAGGGAGCGCGCCTGGGCGTGCGCTTCCTGGAAGGGCGCGTGCGCGCATGTGGTCCGAACGGGGCCCGCTGTGTGGTCACCTGGAACGGCGCGGAGTTCGGCGCGACATCGCTCTTGGCCGTGGCCCTGTACGACCTTCGCAGCGTGGCCGACACCGCCGAGCTGGCCGCCCTGCACCACGACGTGCTCACCTTCTTGAAGCACCAGCAGCGCGACGACGGCGAGATGATGCACGGCTTCGATCTCGACAGCGGCACCCCCGTGGACGTGCAGCACCTCTACTTCAGTGGCGAGGCCGCGCTGGCGCTCGTGCGTGGGGCTGCCATCGAGCGCGACGCCCAGCTCGAGCGCGCGGCGCGACGCCTGCTGCAGTACCTAGCGGTGGGCGCCCGTGATTCCCTCGCCGAGCCTTACTTGATGGGCGAAGAACACTGGACTTGCATCGCCCATGGTGAGCAGCGTGCCCTCTTGGGTGAGGACCCGTCCGGCGTGCGGGGCTTTTGCGAACGCTGGGCTGCCTTCTCGCGGCGCGTGCAGTTCCAGCCGGGGGAGACCGTCTGGGACGTCACCGGCGCCTACGGACTCGGGCCCATCATCCCTCCGCAGATCACGGGGACGGCGTCACGCACGGAGGCCTTCGCCGCCATGCTGGCGGGCGCAGACGGTGGTCACGACCCGGCGCTCGTGCGGCAGGTCGAGCGTGGCGTACAGGCACTGCTCCAGCACCAGTTCCGGCCTGGGCCCACCCACTTGATGCGCCGTCCGGAGGCCATGCGCGGGGGCATCACTGGGGCTCCAGGCGATCTGGTGGTCCGCAACGACTACGTGCAGCACGCGGGTTCGGCCTACCTGCGCTATCTCGCCGCGCTGGCCGAGCGTCGCTAGTCCACCGCGGCTCGGACAGCACGCTTCTCACTCACGTAGCCAGCGCTCCATGGCGGGGTAGGCGGCCGTGTCGCACAGCCCGTACCACGCCAGCAGCGGCACGCCGAAGGTCCGGCCCGCCGCGAAGTTCTCGAGGATCATGGGTGAGTCACCCCGGTACCCGTGCTCGTGAAACACCACGGCTGGGTCGAGGTCCAGGTGCAACGCCGCGGCGTACGACCATGCGATCGAAGCCATCTCGTCTCCCGGCGAGTCGAGCGTCACGGGGGCACCCCTCGCTGCTGCGGGGAGCACCGCCAGGTGGCCGGCTTCGTGGAGCAAGTCTCCCGGGAACCGCAGGCGGGCGTGATCGACGACGATGACTCCGTCGGAAAGCGCGATCCCGGGCAGTGGGGTCTCGTGCTCCACCGACCCGCTGCGCACCTCGAGCCCGATGGTCTCTAGGAACTCGAGAATGATCCGCGTCACATCACCGCTCATGGCTCTGCGTACCACGCCTGATCCAAGTCTTGGTATGCAGTCGGTGCGGGGGTACGCTTTGCGCAGGATGAAGACCGACCCCACGTCGCGCCTCGACGGGTTGACGCGCGAGAACGAGGTGCTCCGCAACCGTGTGCTCGAGCTCGAGCGGGCGCTCGCGCGAGTCGGCACGACGGGGCCATCCGAGCCACTCGGTCGCAGCCTGGACGAGCGGGAGGCCCTGCTCGCCGAGTGCGAGAACGTGGGCAGGATGGGCAGCTGGATCTGGGACGTGCAGGGGGACCGCGTCCACTGGTCCGAGGGCCTCTACCGCATCATCGGCTACGACCCGGCGACGATGACGCCGTCCTCCGAGGCGTTCTTCGCGCGCATCCACCCCGACGACGTCATGCACGTGCGGGCGGCCGCGGAACGCACCGTCACGACGGGCGCGAGCGAGCACGTCTCGTATCGGGTGCTGCTGCCGGACGGAACCGTGCGCCACGTGGGGATGGACAGCGTGTTTCTGTTCGACGAGGAGGGCACGTTGAGGCGCGCGGTGGGCACCGTGGTCGACGTCACCGACCGCGAAGAGGCCGCCCGCGAGGTGGCGCGTGCGCGCTGGCTGTTGGACGAGACCGAGCGCTTCAGCTCGACCGGCAGCTGGGAGTGGAAGCTGCCCCAGGGCACCGTCACGTGGTCGAAGGGCATGTATCGCCTGCTGGGCTTCGACGAGAGCGAGCCGGCGAGCTTCGAGCTGTGGGACGCGGCGGTGCACCCCGACGATCACCCGCACATGGCCGACGTGCGTGCGCGCGCGATTGCGACTGGCCGGGCCGACCCGTACGAGTGCCGTTTCCTGCGACGCGATGGGACCGTGCGGCGGCTGCGCGTGGTGGGAGAGCCCGTCTACGACGCGTCCGGCGAGTCCACGGGTCTGATCGGCACCATCACGGACATCACGGCCGCGAGCGAGATGGAAGAGCGCGTTCGGCAGGCGCAGAAGATGGAGATGGTCGGCCAGCTCGCGGGCAGCATCGCGCACGACTTCAACAACCTGCTCACCGTCATTCTGGGAGGCGTTCAAGAGATCACGCGCGGGCAGGGTGCCTCCGAAATGCTCACCCAGGTGGAGCGCGCCGCTCGCTCGGCGGCGGGTCTCACGCAGCGCTTGCTGGGGTTCAGTCGGCAGGCCGTGGTGCAACCCGAGGTGGTCGACCTCACGCGCGTCATCGATGACTTTCGCCCTCTCTTGGGCCGCGCGCTCGGGGCCGAGGTGGCGGTGCGCGTCCAGCACGACGACGGCGAGTTCCTGGCGCGGCTCGACGAGAACCAACTCCAGCAGGTCCTCATGAACCTGAGCGTCAACGCACGCGACGCCATGGGCGGGCGCGGCACGCTCACGCTGTCGCTCGCGCGCGTCACCACCCTGCACGGCGAGGTCCCGTTGCTGCTCGGGGGCGAGTATCTGCGCCTCACCGTCTCCGACACGGGCCACGGGATGGACCCGCTCACCGCGCAGCGCATCTTCGAGCCGTTCTTCACGACCAAGCCCATCGGCAAGGGCACGGGCCTCGGCCTGGCCATGGTGGAGGGCGCCATGAAGCAAGCGGGTGGCGCGGTCGTGGTCCAGACACGGCTGGGCGAGGGCACCTCGTTCCACTTGTACTTCCCGCCCGCGCCTGCCCGCGCGTCCGAGCACCCTCCCAGCCCCGCTATGCCGGGCTCGCTCCGCGTGCTGTTGGTCGAAGACGACCCTTGCGTGCGCCACGCTCTCTCCGTCTCGCTCGAGAGCATCGGCTGCGAAGTCGTCGCTATGGATGGTGGCCCCGCCGCGCTCGAGGCGTGGGAGCAGCAACAAGGCCAGTTCGACGTGCTCGTCACCGACCTCGCCATGCCGGACATGCGCGGCGAGGTGCTGGCAGCGACCCTGCTCGAGCGCAGCGCCACGCTCCGTGCCGTGCTCGCCACGGGCTATGTGGACCGCGCCATCGACCTGTCCGCGTTCGAGGGCCGCTTCAAGCTCCTCCAGAAGCCCGTCGAGCGCCACGCCCTGGCTGCCGCGCTCGCCCGGCTTTGACGCGACAGATAGTATGACCATCGGGTCGCCGTATTGCGTCGCCCCATCCGGCGGGTCACGCTGCGTCGCATGCCCGCAGGAATGAACGTCAAGGCACAGGCCCTCCTCAACGCGGTGAAGTGGGTGGAGGAGCAGCACGGCAGCACCACGCTGGGCGAGGTCATCCGCCGTTGCAGCGCCCCAGTGCGCGAGCGCTACATCAGCGGCATCGCCATCGAGTGGCATCCGCAGAGCGAGTTCGTGGAGTTCCTGCGCCACGCCGAGGCCGTCATCGGCAAGCCCGCGGGCGCGGTCTCGAAGGCCATCGGTGCAGAGGGCGCGCGCATCAACACACGCAGCATGGCCAAGCGCGCGGTCATGTACGTGGCCTCCCCAGAATTCCTGCTGCGCCGCATCGCATCCCTCTGGTCGCAGTTCAACGACCAGGGAGAGATGCGCATCCTGAACATCGACGAGCGCCAAGCGCACATCGAGCTGGTTGGCCTCCCCGACCCCAACGAGCTCTTCTGCGCCACCATCACCGGCTGGTGCGAGGTCATCGGCGACGCCGTGGGCTTCGACCGCCCCCGCAGCGACCACACCCACTGCCGCGCGCGCGGCGACCAAGCCTGCATCTGGCGAGTCGCCTTCACCCCTGTCTCCGCCAGCCTCCACCCTCCCGGCCGCTAGCCCCTCCACCCTGGGTTGAACGGGTCGGGTCCCAGGCGGTCCTCCGACGGGCGACCCGAGTTCAGTCGCGTTCACACTCGGCTGCGTGAGAGCCGGTCTTCGCCTCCGCCCGCGACAACCAACTCCTCCAGGGACGTCTCTAGGGTGGCCCACTGCGCATGCGAGCGACAGACACGGGCGAGGGTCGCGAGTACGCCTCGCTCGAGCAGCACCCTCTCACCCGTCGGCTCGTGTTGCCGTATCGATGATCATTCGTGCGCTCCTCCGCTGCTTCCAACTTCGCCCGCAAAGAAGCGTGCCGCGGCGTTCGTGACTCGTTCCGCGCTCGTCGCGCGGCAAGCACCAACGATCGCGGTGACCGCCTGCCAGTGATACTTCGGGGCGTCGCCGACCCACGCGGCCGTGCGCCCCGCCCAGGCTGCCTCCTTGGGCGGGAGGTTCCAGACCGCTCCGAAGGCGGAAACAGCAGCCGGAGCAGTCTCTGCAGCGTTCTCTGCATGAAGGCTGCATGGACACGCAGCCCACGCTTCTGCTGCCTCGAGCGCGACGAGCGGCGCCCTGCGATCAGGGTAGACCCGGCTCGTCTGCGGTCCAGCTCCCGCACCCCGCACAACTCGAGCGCGCGGTCGACAACAGCGACTGCCTGCGCCCGTGACGAAGCATCCCAACTCGCCATGCCCTTGCCTAGCATCTCCACCCCGTCGAGTCTCACACGAGTCCAGAGAGCCCAGGCGCGCTCCCGAAGCGCCCCCTCCGCAGCGCTTGGACCGTTCCCCCGACGAGTACCCCCGCGTGCATGCCCGAGACGTAGCCAGGCGCCGGGGCGGGGCGGGGGTCAGCAAGGGCGTGGGGGGGACCCCCAAAAGCAAACGCAGCGCAGCGAAGTGCCGCTTTTAGGGAGGACCCGACAGGACGCGCCAGCGCGTCCGTGCCCGCCGCGACCCCCGCCCCGCCCCGGCGCCTCGATCACGCCGCCAACACCCACGCTTTTGACATTCGTCGCGCAACCACGGTACACATCGCTGCATGGCCCTGATCGAAACCGAAGAAGCGGCACGCCGCCTGTCTCGCGCCATCGCGAGTGACCTCTCCCTCTACAACGAGGACAAGATCGTCGAGGGCATCAAGGGGGACAACCTCTTCTCGGTGCTCGAGGGCGAGATCGAGGAGGGCCGCGCGCTGTTCCGCAGCCGCGTGGCGCCCGAACTCTTCCAGAAGAACTTCTACGACCGCGCCATCATCGACATCCTCGTGCGCAGCAAGGGCCACGTCGAGTCCGTCATGTGGTGACACCCGCGCGGCGCGTCAGGCGTCGCGGAGGATGTCGAGCGCGGCCTGGAAGTCGGCCGGAGCGGGAGCCTCGATGCGCAGCGCCGCACCTGTGATGGGGTGAACGAAGCCCAGCAGCTCGGCGTGCAGCGCTTGGCGTCCCACGGCGTCTTCGGCGCGCGTGAGGCGCGGGTCGCGGCTGCGCTTGCCGTAGAGCGGGTCGGCCAGCACCGGCGTGCCCGTGTCGGCCAGGTGTACGCGAATCTGGTGGGTGCGCCCCGTCTCGAGCGTGAGCGCCAAGAGCCCCCCACCGTGCAGCCGCTCGGTCACCACGGCACGCGTCACGGCGCGCTTGCCCTTGCCCACGGTGGAGCTGAAGCGCTTGCGGTCGTGCGGATGCCGCCCGTGGAACGTGTCGAAGGTCTGCGAGCGGAGGTGTGGACCCACCGCGATGGCGATGTAGCGGCGCTCGATGGTGTGCGCCTGGAACAGCTTCACGAGGCCCTCGTGGGCAGCGGGCGTCTTGGCAGCCACCAGCACGCCGCTGGTGTCCTTGTCCAAGCGGTGGACGATGCCGGGGCGGGCCTGCCCCTCGCGAAGCGCGGGGTCCAGCGCAGCGTGATGGAGCAGCGCGTTCACCAGTGTGCCGTGCGAGTGGCCCGGCGCGGGGTGGACCACCATCCCGGCCGCCTTGTTGACCACGATGAGGTGCTCGTCCTCGAACAGCACGTGCAGGGGGAGGTCCTCCGGCAGGGCTACCATCGGAGGCGGTGGCGCGGGCTCGATGACCACCACGCCGAGCGGCGTGGCCACGGCCTTGCGGTCGATGACCTTGCCGTCCACGGTCACGCGTCCCTCGGCGATCCAGCGCTGCAGCACGGCGCGCGAATGGCCAATCTCCTCGCGCTCGGCCAACACGCGGTCCAGGCGCTCGCCCGCCTCCTGCTCGCGCAGCACCACACGAATGGGCTCTACCGAGGTTGGGGTGCGCGGCGCAGGCGCTATCAGCTCGTCGTCTTCGTCCGTGAAATCGGCGTCGTCGAGCGGGTCGACGGGGGGAGGCTGGGTCATGTGCAGGCCCGTCAGCCCAAGCGGCCGAGCAGCTGGTTGGCGTTGGTCTGCATGTCGATGTTGCAGAACACGCAGAAGGTGTCGCGCGTGGTGAGGTCCGAGAGGCCCTTGATGTGGTCCGCCACCTGGTCGATGGAGGGCTCGTCGTAGCGACTGCGATGTCCCGCGGGGCCGGCCAAGCGGATGTAGCGCAGCGCGCCGCTCTCGATGGGCTCGCTCTGCAGCGGGTCGTAGGCCACCACCACGTCGTCGCGGCCTGTCGCGTCCAGCACCTGGGCCGGCTTCCATGCCGGGAGGTCGAACACCAGGGCGGGGCCACCCTTCTTCGGGGCACGGCTCACCAGGCGCTTGAGCGCCTCGCGGTTGGGCTTGGTGACCTTGAACGTGACCGGGGCTCCGAAGACGATGGCGCGCGCCTTGAGCTCCGTGCACAGGCCCAGCACGGCGTCCAGCGCTTCGTCGGCCTCGGCGGTCTTCTTGAAGGCGCTGTCGCCCAGCTGCTTGGGGGCCAGGACCGAGAACGCGAAGCCCTCGGGGGCCTCACGGGTCCAGCGCCGAATGGAGCCGCGCCCCGGCATCGCGATCTCGGTGTCCGAGATCTCGACAGCAGGAAATGCGCCCCAGTAGCGACTGACGGGGACGGGGAAGCCAGAGCACGCGACCAAGAGCATGGGCGCGGAGTATGACAGAATTCAGGGCACAATCCCGCGCCATTTCCGCACACGGCCATGTTAGCGTCCGCGCGTGGGTCAGCCTCTCCCTCATCGTCGTCGTCCGTCGGCCACATTCCGGCCCGCGCTGGTCTGGCTCGCGGCGCTGGCCTGGCTCGTCGCGGCTCCGGTCGCAGCCCAGCAGCGGCCCACCCTGGATCTCCAGCTGTTCCAGCCCACGCTGGCCACCGGCACCACGTTCACGCTCGACCGCCCCGAGGTGCCGCGCCACCTCACCATCGTGGCTGGGCTCGGAGTCAACGGCGCCTCGCGGCTCATGGAGCGTGGAGACGGCGAAGACATCGCGCCCTGGCGTGTGCAGGCCGACCTCTTGTTCGCGCTGGGTCTCTTCGAGTGGGTCGAGTTCGGTGTCGCGCTCCCGGTGGTGTTCGGCGCCACGGGCCCGTTCGTCAGCGCGGGCCCCATCGCCACGGACACGCACGTGTCCCTGGGCGACGTGCGCATCGGCTTCAAGGTGCCCCTCCTGCGCGGACGCAACGCGCTCTCTGCCCGCATCGAGGGCACGCTCCCCACGGGCGGCCGGTCCACCTACGCGCGCCAGCGCTACTGGACACTCACGCCGGGCCTGGTGTTCGCGCATCACGCGGGCGACTTCACCTTCGGCGCGGACCTCGCCTACCGCTTCCGAGACCGGTCGGCGGTGCCTGGCTTCGAGCTGGACGACGAGCTGCAGGTCAAGCTGGGCGGCGCCTACCGCGTGGTGCCGCTGCTGGCCATCATCGCCGAGGGTCAGCTGCGCGCCGGCCTCGGCGGGCGCACGCTGCGCCGCAACGAGAACCCCATGGAAGTGGACGTCGGCGTCCGCCTCTTCCCGAACATCTCGTGGACCATCGACGTGGGCGTGGGCACGGGCGTGCTGGCCGGCTACGGCGCGCCCCAGGTGCGCGGCTTCGTCATCGTGCGTTACAGCAACGAGGCCGAGCCGTGTGAGGCGGGCCCCGAAGACTTCGATGGCTTCGACGACGGCGACTTCTGCGCCGAGCTCGACAACGACGCCGATGGCCTCGAAGACACCGTGGACCAGTGCGCGAACGACGCCGAGGATGCGGACTCGTTCGCCGATGAAGACGGCTGCCCGGACCCCGACAACGACGCGGACGGCATCCTGGACGACGTGGACACCTGCCCGCTCGAGTCCGAGGACATGGACGCCTACCAGGACGAAGACGGCTGCCCCGAGCCCGACAACGACGGCGACGGCATCCCCGATGGCACCGACCAGTGCCCCATGGAGCCGGAGGATCGCGACAACTACCAGGACGACGATGGCTGCCCCGAGCCCGGGCCCGAGCGCGCCACGGTCACCGTCACGGACACGCGCATCCTGATCTCGGAGCGCATCTACTTCGACTTCGACACCTCGGAGATCCGCTCGGTCAGCTTGCCACTGCTCGACCAGGTGGCGGACGTCATCCGCGCGCTGCCCGGTCGCCGCCGCATTCGCGTGGAGGGCTACACCGACTCCGAAGGCGATGACTCCTACAACGCCGACCTCAGCTACACACGCGCGCGTGCGGTGGTGGACTACCTGGTGGGGCGCGGTGTGGACCGCAACCGGATGCTCTACGAGGGCTACGGCGAGCGGAACCCGGTGGCGCCCAACGACTCCCCCGAGGGTCGCGCGCTCAACCGGCGCGTCGAGTTCACCATCATGCCGGACTGACGCGGGTCAGTCCGGGTCTTCGATCTTCCAGAGGCCGTCTTCGAGCACCATCTGCACCGCGGCGCCTTCGCCGTAGGACATGGTCGCGCGGTCGCCCACCTCTTCGATGGGGTTGTCCAAGTTCGCGCGCAGGCTGGCCAGCAGGCGCTCCACCTCTTCGCGTCCTTCGCCCTCGAAGGACTCGCGCAGCCGGGCCTCGTCCATGCCTTCACGGCTGGCGTTGGGCACGAAGCGCAGGACGATGTCGTAGCGCCTGCGCTCCATGGCGCGCACGAACGCGCGGATGGCGGCGCGCGGCGTGGTCTGGTCGTACAGGTTCGCGGGGTTGCCCGTGATGCGCCAGACGCCGTCTTCTTGTGTGAGCGTCAGCTCTTGGCCGTCGGCGTAGCGCACGATGGCGCTGACCTCGGGGTCTCCATCGATGCGCGTGAGCAGCGTGGCGATGTCGCGGGCCTCGTCCGGATGGTCGTTCAAGTACGACTCGAACTCCTCGAACGTGACGCGCTGGCGGTAGTCCTCCGAGAGCAGTGCGTAGGCGTCGCGCGGCCGGTTGGTGCGCAGGGCATCCGAGAACTCGCGCACGGTGGTGTCGGGCGTGGCGGCGTGGCCGGCGCAGCCGCTGGTCCCCGTGAGCGCGGTGCCCACGAGCGTGATGGCCAAGAGCCGGCCGGCCCAGCGGCGCAAGGGGTTTCGCCGGGGAGACGGCAGGACGCTGAACGGGGCAGGGCGATGGCTTCGAGGGGAGGGCATGCGGACGTCAACAGTGCCAGCGATGGGGGCTCCGAGCGAGCGGTTTTGCCCCGCGGGACGTCATCGCGGCGGCTCGGGGGTGCGCGGGTGGTGGGTGACGGATCGCCCCGGTTCTTCCGAACGGTCCCTGAAATGATTGACGTTTTTCGGTGATGCCGCGTGCGGGCGGGTGTGGCCCTTGCCAGAAAGCGGCCCGTATCGGTGGAAGGGGTAGAGTCCGGGGGTGTCCGACGACCTCAGCCTCGACGCACGCCTGCTGCGCTTTCGCTCCGATCCTGGCGCGGAGCCCTGCCACGAGCTGTCCGCGGCGCTGCTGGACGCGCAGCGAGCGCGCGAGGCGCTGGAGGTGCTGTCCCGTGGGCTCTCGCTGCGCGAAGACGACGTGCGCTTGCTGCGGCTGGCGGCGCGAGCGTTCTTGGTCGAGGGCGACGTGTTGCGCGCGCAGCAGACGCTGACGCGGGTGATTCGGTCGCACCCTGCGGACGTGGACGCGTACCGGCTGCTGGCGGAGACGCTGCTGCAGCGCGGAGACGTGGGCCGCGCGCGGGCCGCGATGGCGAAGGCGCTGACGCTGGCCCCCGATGATGCGGCGTTGCGGGCGATGCGGGAGCGATTGGGAAGCGGGACCGAGACGGGGGCCGTGGCCGCGACTGCGTCCGTGACCGAGACCGAGACCGGGTCGGAGACCGAGACCGGGTCGGAGACCGAGAGGCCGAGACCGAGACCGAGACCGAGACCGAGACCGAGACCGAGACCGAGACCGAGACTGCGGCTGGGGCCGGAGCCGACAGCGGACCGTTGTCCGTGGCTGGCGCCGTGGCCGAGGCCGAGGCCGAGGCGCAGGCTGTTGCGGGCGCGGGTGGGGTGCTGGGTGAGCGGGAGGAGCTCACCCAAGATGTCACGCGTTTGCTGGCTCAGGCGATGAAGACCGCGTCCACGCGGCCTCCGCCGATGGAAGATGCCGCGCCTCTCGCGAGTGTGACCCGGCCGTCGGCACGTCCTCAGCCGTCTCCTGGGTTGCCGGTTGCGCCTTTGCCGGCGCGAGGGGGATCGGTTGCGCCTGCGGCGCCAGTGGTGCCTGCGGCGGTTGCGCCTGCGGCGCCAGTGGTGCCTGCGGCGGTTGCGCCTGCGGCGCCAGTGGTGCCTGCGGCGGTTGTGCCTGCGGCGCCGGTGGTGCCTGCGGCGGTTGCGCCTGCGGCGCCGGTGGTGCCTGCGGCGCCGGTGGCACCGGCTCCACCTGTGGGTCGGCCCGGGCCCCGGCGAAGCCCCACGCTCATGGGGTTCGCGCCTCCGCGTCCGCCGGCTAGGCCGGCCTCGGTGCCGCCGTCTGCGCGGAGCGCGCCGCTGCCGGCCATTCGTCCGCCCAGCGTGCGGCCGCCCGGCACGCCGGGGCTCGTGCCACCGCCCAACTTCGCTCCTCCCCCGATGGCGTTGCCACCCGTGGTGGCTCCAGCTCCTGCGCCGCTGCCGCTGGCGTCGGCGCCACCCGTGGCAGCACCCACGACCCCTCCCGTGCGCCCGGCGCCGGAGCAGGAGGAGGAGGACGAGCCCACGTCCTTCATGGACCGTGAGAGCCTCGCTGGCGCGCTGGGGGTGCCCGTGTCGCGGCGTGAATCCAAGCGCCCCGCGCCCACCGCGACGAGCGTGCCCGTGGGTGGCCCCGTGTCCACGACCTCCACCGCCGGGCGAGCGCCTTCCGTGCCGTTGCCCGACACGCTGCCCGAGTTCGTCGTCCCCAACTTGCCCGACGCGCCCGCGGTGGATTCGTCCAAGCGCAGTGACGCGCTGCGCGTCCCACCGCGAAACGTCGAAGCCAACGCGGCGCCGAGCGCCTCCGGTGGGCCCACCGAGACGCCCACGCCGCGGCCGCGTCGCTCGGGCCGCACCGGGCTGCTGTTGTCGTTGGCGCTGCTCGTCATGCTGGGAGGCGGCTTCGCAGCCCATCGGGCCCGTGTCCTGCCTCCCGCGTGGTCGTCCGTGATCGACCAGCGCTGGGCGGCTCTGGTGGGTGGTCCCGGGACGCCTGAACCCGTCACCGAGCCAACTCCCCCGGTGGTGGTCGATGCGTCGTCGCCCGCGCCCGCTCCCGAGGTGGACCCGGCGGCCGTGCGGGTGGCCGAGCTCGACGCCGCCCTCGCCGAGGGGCGCGTCCCGGCCGACCTGCCCGAGGACGAACAGCCCGAGTCGCTGCGGCTGCGGGCCGAGGCGGCGTTGCTGTACGCGACCCCATGGTGGAGCCTCAGCGTGGCGGCGGAAGACCGGGCATCGCTCGACGGTATCGCCGCGCAGCTCGCCCCGGCCATCGGAGCGGCGCCCGCCGACGAGCCCGCCCTGCGCGCCACCGCGATTCGCGTCGCAGCGGCGCGCGGTGAGAGCGACATCCTGAGCGTGGCGCGTGCCCTCGCGGCGGAGCACCCCGACGACGCGCGGGTGCGGTGGGCCCTGGCCGAGGCGCTGATGGCGGCCAATGAGGCCGAGGAAGCCGACGCGCTGCTGGCCGCGCTCGTGGATGCGGGGCCAGAGCCCATGCGCGCGCGTGCGGCGGTCCAGCGCGCCTGGTTGGCGGCCGGTCGCGGTGACCACGCCACCGCCCGCAACGCCCTCGACACGGCGCGCGCCCTGGCCCCTTCCTGGGAGCTGGTGCAGCTGCGCTCCATGGACCTGCGCCTCGACGCAGGGGAGTACCGCGCGGTGCTCGCCGAGCTCGGCGACGCGGGCGACTCCGAGGCGCGCACCCTGCGCGCGCTGCGCGCCCAGCTGGGCCTCGAGCAGCTCGAGGCCAGCGAAGCCCTTTGGGCCCGCCTGTCGGAAGAAGCCCGCCAGCGCCCGGACGTGCAGCCGCTCGCGGCGCAGTACTACATGACCCGCGGCGAGCCCGGTGATGCCGTGCGCGCGCTCGCCGACCTTGCGCTCGCCGAGCCGGGTGACCCCACCCTCATCGCGCTCTACGCGAACGCGCTCTACGAAGCGGGTCAGACGCTCGTCGCCAGCGCTCAGTTCGAGCGCGCCATCGCCCTCGACGAGAGCCACCCCGAGGCGCTGATCGGCTTCGCTCAGGTGCTGCTGCGGGCTCGCAAGTACCGCGAGGCGCGCATCAATCTGGACCGCGCGGAGGCGGGCTTGCGAGGCCGCGTGCGCCCCCCCGCCACGTTGGCGCGGCTGCGCGTCACGCGCGCTCGCATCATGGTGGAAGAGCGCGAGCTGGCCCAGGCCGCCGTGCTGCTGCGTCGCACCCTCGAGATCGAGGGTGCCCCGAGCGAGGGCTGGTTCTACCTGGGCGAGGCCCTCGCCCGCTCCAACTCGCCCGAGTCCAGAGCGGCTTACGAGCGCTATCTCTCGCTCAGCCCCGTGGGGCCGCTGGCGTCACGCGCGCGGCGGGCCATCCAGTAGTCTCCAGCTCTCCGCCTCGCACGGGTAGGCAGCGCGCGTCGCGCCGAGTATCCTCCGGCGCTCACGGAGACCGCATGGACCTCACCCTCACCGAATCCCAGCGCATGGTGCGTGACATGGCCCGCGACTTCGCGGTCAACGAAGTCCTGCCTCGCGCGCGCGAGCTGGACAAGGCCTCACGCTGGCCCGCCGAGTTGGTGGCGCAGATGGGCGCGTTGGGGCTCATGGGCGTGGCCATCCCCGAGGACGCGGGAGGCGCCGGCATGGATCACGTGAGCTACGCGCTCGCCATCGAAGAGGTCAGCGCGGCATGCGCCTCCTGCGGCGTCATCATGAGCGTGAACAACTCGCTGGTGTGCGACCCGCTCGAGAAGTTCGCGAACGCGGATCAACGGCGAGACGTGCTCACCAAGCTGGCGTCGGGCGCGGCGCTCGGCTGCTTCGGCCTCACCGAGCCCAGCAGCGGCTCGGACGCGAGCAGCATGCAGACGGTGGCCACGCGGCACGGCGACGAGTGGGTCATCGAGGGCAGCAAGAACTGGATCACGAACGGTCCCCACGCGGACTTCATGCTGGTGTTCGCCACCACGGACCGCGCGGCAGGCGCCAAGGGCGTGTCGGCCTTCATCGTCCCGAAGGGCACGCCGGGCTACAACCCCCAAGAGGCGGACCACAAGCTGGGCATCCGCGCGGCGCACTCGTGCACCGTGTTCTTCGAGGGCTGCCGCGTCCCGCACAGCGCCATGCTCGGGTCCGAGGGCGACGGGTACAAGATCGCCATGGCCACGCTGGACGGCGGCCGCATCGGCATCGCCGCGCAGGCCGTGGGCATCGCGCGGGCCGCGTTCGAGAAGGCCGTGGCCTACAGCCACGAGCGCCACGCCTTCGGCGAGCCCATCGCCAAGAAGCAGGCCATCCAGTTCAAGCTGGCCGACATGGCCACGCAGCTCGAGGCCGCGCGCCTGCTCACGCTGCGGGCCGCGTGGCTCAAGGACCGCGCGCGCACCGAGAAGCTGCGCCACACCATGGAGTCCGCGCAGGCCAAGCTGTTCGCGTCCGAGGCGGCCACGCGCATCACGCACCAGGCGCTGCAGGTCTACGGGGGATACGGGTACTCCGAGGAGTACGATATGGAGCGTCACTACCGCGACGCGCGCATCACCGAGATCTACGAGGGCACCAGCGAGATCATGCGGGTGGTCATCGCGGCCAACGCGCTCAAGGCGTGACCCAGGATCATGGCTGACACAGGAGCAACGAGGCAGATGAAGCAGCGAGTGACGGGACTTCGGGTGGTGGTGTTGTCGGCGCTCTTGGGCGCAGGCTGCGGTGGCGGCAGCAGCGAAGCCGAAGGCGACGGCAGCGAGCCCGAGGTCACCCAGACCGGCGGCGGCACCAGCGGTGGCGAGCAGCACGTGGAGCGTGACCCCGAGCCCGTGCATACGTCGGGCGGGGGAGGCTCCGAGCCCGTGGGCGAGCCCGTCACCGAAGAGGACGGCATGCAGCTCGAGGGCATCTTGGGCACCATGGCTCCTGCCACCATCTCGCGCGCCATGGCGCAGCGCATGGACCGCTTCACCGCCTGCTTCGCGTCACGCTATGACGCGCTGCCGGTGCTGGGTGGGGCGGCGCAGCTCTCGTTCCGCGTGCGGCAAGACGGCAGCGTGCGCTGGGTGCACCTCACGGAGTCCAACGTGGGCGACCGCGAGACCGAGCGCTGTGTGCTTGGCGTGGCCGCGAGCATGCGCTTCTCGCCAGGCCCCGTGGGGGGCGAGGCCGAGTTCCAAGACACGCTGGACCTACAGGCTCCCGAAGACGTGCGCCCGCCCGTGGCGTGGCAGCCCTCGCGCCTGCGGGCCACGCTGCGCCAGCACGGCGCCGGCCTGCGCACGTGCACCGTGCCGGGCGACAACCTGCGCATCACGGTCTACGTGGACCCGGGCGCCACGGTGGCCGCCGTGGGGGCGTCGTTCGTGCCCACCGACCCGGAAGCGGACTCGCAGGCTGCGCTCGACTGCGTGACGCGCCAGGTGGCCGGCTGGGGCTTCCCAGACCCCGGCTCCTACACCGCCAAGGTCACGTTCGAGGCTCCTTGAACACCACCGCTGTGGGGGACGACCGGGGGCCAGCGCCTGCGGGCCGCCGCCCATGAGCACGGGCTGCGGCTGCGTGGCCTCGCGGCGGAGCACGAGCGCGGCGAGCACGTGCCCTCCGAGGTGTACCAGGCGCTCGCGGCCGACGGCCTGATGGCGGTGCACCTGCGCCCCGAGCTCGGTGGCGCCGGGCGGCCGGTCATGGACTACGCCCACGCCATGATGGCCATCGGCGCGGGCTGCGCTTCCACGGCCGTGACCATGGCCGTCACCAACATGGTGGGCGAGGTTCTGGCTGCGTTCGCGCACCCCGAGGTGAGCGCGCGCGAGTGCCCGCGGCTGGCGGCGGGCGGCCTCGGCGCGTTCGGGCTGAGCGAGACCAACGCGGGCAGCGACCCCGCCGGCATGCGCACGCGCGCCACCCCGTGGACGGTGGCTACCGGCTGGACGGTGACAAGCAGTGGATCAGCCACGGTGACCGCGCCCGTGTGCTGGTGGTGTGGGCCAAGACCGAGCGCGGCATCTCGTGCTTCGCGGTCCCGGGAGAGACGCCCGGCATCGGCGTGGTGCGCAAGGAAGACAAGCTGGGGCTGCGTGCCTCGGCCACCTGCGCGCTGGCCCTCGAAGACGTGCGCGTGCCCGCCACCGCGCTCATGGGCGAAGACGGCCGCGGCTTTCGCGTGGCCATGATGGCGCTCGACGGAGGCCGCATCGGCATCGCGTCCCAGGCCATCGGTATCGCCGAGGGGGCGCTCGCGGTGCTGTCGGATCACGTGCGCAGCGCGCGGCCGGGCCAGCTGGCGGACTTCGCCGTGGCCGACGCCCGCACCCGGCTCGACGCGGCACGGCTCCTGGTGGAGTCCGCCGCCGGTCTCAAGCAGCGTGGCGTGCCCTTCACGCGCGAGGCCTCCATGGCCAAGCTGTTCGCCACCGAGAGCGCGCAGCGCGTGTGCGACGCGGCGGCCGAGCTCGTGCCGGCCTCCCACCCCGGGCGGGCCACCGTGGAGCGCAGCCAGCGAGACGTGCGCGTCACGCGCATTTACGAGGGCACAAGCGAAATCCAGCGCCACGTCATCGCGCGGGAAGTGATGACGCGCGCGTGAGCCCAGCCCCTCGGCCGGGCGAGGGCTCGCGGTTCGTCACGGTGGCCGGTGGCGCGTTCTGCCAGCCGGGTCCTGCGGCCACGCCCTTCGTGCCGCGCGGCGTGGGCAGCTATCCGTTGCTGGACCACGTGGCGCGTGGGCGCCTCTCCCACGTGCACGACATCTTCGACCAGGCGCTCGCCCTCGGGCGCCCGCTCATCCGCACCCACGCGTTCTTCGAAAGCGGCGACAGCCCCGGGCGCCTGCGCAGCGCCGATGGAACCTTCCACGAGCCGGGCTTCCGCGCGCTCGACACGGTGCTGGCGCTGGCGGCCGAGCGGGGCATCTCGCTGCTGCTGCCGGTGGCCAACAACTGGGCCGACTACGGCGGCGCCCCCGCCGTGGTGCGCATGGCGGCCCCCGACCGCAAGGACAAGGACGCCTTCTTCGACGACCCGCGCTGCATCCGCGCGCAGTCCGAGTTCATCCGCCACCTGGTCACCCGGGTGAACCACCGCACCGGGGTGCGCTACGGCGACGACCCCGCGGTGTTCGCCTGGGAGCTCTGCAACGAGGCGCGCCTCGAGCGCCGCGGCGCTTGGCCCGGCTTCCGGGTGAAGCGCGACCCCGGGCGCACGTTGGCCCGCTGGGCCCTCGCCATGCGCGCGGCCTTCGACGCAGCAGGCACCCAACAGCGGGTGGGCTGGGGCGGGTCTGGCCACCGCGGCGACCACGGCGAAGACATGGACGCCGTGCTGGCCTCGGGCGCGGTGCACTTCGCCACGCTGCACCTCTACCCCTTCGCCACCCACCCCTGGCTGCTGCGGGTCCAGCCCTGGCACGCGCGCGCCACCGAGGCCGTCCGGGTGGGCGCGGAGCTGCTGCGCGATCGCGCCGCCCTGGCCCACGCGCACGGTGTCCCGCTGCTGGTGGAGGAGCTGGGCTGGAAGACCGGCCACCACACGCTCCAGGAAGAGCGCCTGCAGGTCATGCGCGGCTGGCTGCACGCGGCCCGTTCTCTCGGCCTGGGCATGCTCCCATGGATGATCGGCGAGCGTGGCCGGCCGGACTACGACGGCCTGTTGGTCCGCCCCGAGCACCAGGCGGTCTGCGCCCTGCTCACTGCGAGCTGATGCACACGGGCGTGGTGCTGCTATCTTCGGGCGGTCATGAGCAAGCCCTTCGATCCGCACGGCGCCTTCACCGCCCTCGTCACGCCTTTCACGGGAAGCGGCGACGGAGCCAAGTGCGACGACGCGGCCTTCCGGGCCAACGTCGAGTTCCAGGTCGAGAACGGCATCACCGGCCTGGTCCCCTGCGGCACCACGGGTGAGTCGCCCACGCTCACCTGGGAGGAGCACAACCGCGTCATCCAGCTGTGCGTGGAGGTCGCGGGCGCGCGCGTCAGCGTGCTGGCCGGCACCGGCAGCAACAGCACCGACGAGGCCATCTGGAGCAGCAAGCACGCGCGTGACCTCGGGGCCAGCGCCGGCCTGCTGGTGGACTGCTACTACAACGGGCCCAGCTCGCTCGAGCTCCGCGAGGAGTACTACGAGCGCGTGCTCGCGGCGGTGCCGGGGTTCCCCATCGTCCCGTACATCATCCCGGCTCGCAGCGGCTGCGCGCTCTCGGCGGCGGACCTCGCGCTGCTGCACCAGAACGCGCCGGACATGGTGCCCGCCGTGAAGCAGGCCACCGGCGATCTCGACCGCATGGCCGAGGACCGCATGCTGGCGGGCAGCTCGCTGGCCATCCTCTCCGGCGATGACGACCTCACGCTGGCCATGATGCGGGACACGCGCATCTCGGCGTCGGGCGTCATCAGCGTCATGAGCAACATCGTCCCAGGCGCCGTGTCGCAGCTGGTGCGCGCCCAGGCCGCTGCAGAGGATGAGCGGGCGCGCGCCCTCGAGGCCCAGCTCAAGCCGCTCTTCGGGCTGGTGGGCTGCGCCGTGCCGGCCAAGCGCACTCTGGCTGGCGGCCGCGAGGTGGTCACCACCGACAAGTTCCGCAACCCGAGCCCCGTGAAGACCATGATGGCGGGGCTGGGCATGCTCTCGCACGGCCTGCGCGCACCCCTCGGTTCCATGAGCCGCGCCGCCGTGGCCCAGTGCCGTGCCGCGCTGCGCACCGTGCACCAGAGCGCGCCCGAGCTGCTGCAGCCCATCGAGGCGGCCTTCTCGGTGTCCATCACAGCGAGGCTGGCGGACGACGACGTCTGGTCGGCGCTCTGCCGTTGAAGCCCGAAGACTTCGAGGGGCGGCCCTCGTTCGTGCAGCGCCACCGCCGCACCACGCGCGTGATCCTCGCGCTCACGCTGGGTGTGGGCATCGCGGGCCTGGCCACCTGTGCGCTGGTCCAGCGCTACCACCGCGGGCCGGCGAGCCTGGAGGCGGCCGGCGTCCAGGTCTACGTGGTGGAGAACGAGGAGCGCGCACCGCGCCGCCTGGGCGTGGTCGCCGCGCGTGGGGACGTGGTGCTGGTCAGCGAGACGCTCCGCGTGGTCATCGCCGGGGGCGAACGTGAAGACGCGCCGCTAGGGGCCGTGCTGGAGGCGTCGCTGGCCAACGGCGAGGGCCTCACGCGCGGCGCCACGCTCACCCCGGTGGTCACCGATGGCACCACCGACTACCCCGTGGAGTTCGAGTCCTTCCGGCTGGTGGAGCGCGGGCCAGAGGGCCGGCGCCTGGCCATGCGGCTGGAAGGCAAGGCCACCGTGGGCCGCACGGAGGTGCGCGTGTTCCTCGAGTACCGCCTCAGCGACGACCGGCACGCGCTCATGATCGCCACCCAGCTGGTGAGCGACGACGAAGTGCAGCTGGCCGCGGGGCTGGTGGTCCGCTGGGGTGGCCACACACCCTTCGTCCCGGGCCACGGCCTGGTGGTGAGCTCGCTCGTGACCACCGCGCCGGTCATCGGAGCGGACATGCGCGCGGCCGACGGCATCACCGGGGCAGCCGTGTTCGCCCAAGGCCAGAACGTGGTCATCCAAGTGGAGACCGAGCAGCACGGCGACTCGGTGGAGCTCGACCAGACGCTCGTGTCGGTGGCCCCACGTGCCTTGGTTCCAGACGCGCCGCAGCGCCAGGGCTTTGGGCTCGCGCTCTCGTCCTACGGCTTCTCCGACGCCGTGCGCCGCGTCGGTTGGCTCGAGGGGCGCCACTTCCCCGAGGCGTCCGTGGTGGTGCCGGGCGCGCCCACGGGTACGCACGTGCGGCTCGAGCGGCGCAGCGGCCCCATCTTGCTGGATGCCTATGTGGACGCGCGCGGCGTAGCCACGCTGCCGTTGCTGGGGGACCTCGCGGTGGGCGACTCGTTCGTGGTGCGCGCCGAGGCCTACGGCTACCTCCCGAGCGAGTCGCGCGAGGTGGTGGCGGGGGAGCGCGTGCGGCTGATCATCCCGAAGGGCGGGCAAGTCTGGGTGCGCCTCGGGGACCTGAGTGGCAGCCCCATGCCGGCGCGCATCCGCATCCTCGGGCGTGAGGGCACCGCCACGCCAGCCCTCGGCCCCGACCACTTCGCCAGCGGCGCAGGGGAGGCCGTGGTCACTGCCACCGGTGAGGCGGTCATCCCGCTCCCGCCGGGCGCCTACCGCATCATCGTCAGCCACGGCCCAGAGTGGTCCGTGGCGGTCTCCGATGTGGTCGTCACCGAGGGCACCCGCCCCGAGATCGACGCGCGCATCGAGCACGTGGTGCCACCGCGCGGTTGGGTGGCGTGCGACTTCCACGTGCACCAGTCGCCCAGCGACGACAGCGAGGTGCCCATCGAGGACCGCGTGGCCACGCTCGCTGCGGAGGGCATCGGGTTCGCGGTGCCGACGGACCACAACCACGTCACGGACTATGCCCCCGCCATCGTGGCGCACGGCCTCACGGACTTCGGCACCGTCATCGGTGTGGAGGTCACCACCTGGGATCCGAACTTCGGGCACTTCAACGCCTTTCCCTTTCCACTGGACGAGGCGCTGCCCCGCAACGGCGCGCCAGTCTTCCGGCAGCGCACGCCCGCGGAGCTCTTCGCGGAGCTGCACGCGCTCGGGCCCGACGTGCTGGTGCAGGTCAACCACCCGCGGCTCGAGCCCAACATCGGATACTGGGATCTCACGGGCCTCGACTCCGCCACGGGGCAGGCTGCCGGTGGCCCCGGGGGCGCCTATGACGCCGGCTATGACTTGCTCGAGGTGTGGAACGGCTACGACCTCTCGCGCCCCACCTTCGTGGAGCGCGTCTTTCAAGAGTGGCTGGCGCTGCTGGAGACGGGCTTCCGTGTGGTGGGCACAGGCAACAGCGACTCGCATCTGGTGCGTTACTACTGGGCCGGCTACCCGCGCACCTACGTCTATGCGCCCGACGGCGCGCGCGACCCCGCCACCATCCTCACGGCGCTGCGGGCCGGGCGCGTCTTCGTGACCAGCGGACCGTTCCTCGAGGTGAGCATCGCGGGGAGCCTGCCGGGTGACCGCGTGGTCGCGCAGGGCGGCGAGGTGCTGGTGGACGTGGTGGTGCGCGCCCCGGCCTACATCGACGTGGCGGAGCTGCAGGTCTTCGTGGGGCGCACGCTGGTCACCACGCTCCCCATCCGGCACGCGGCTCCCGTGTTGCAGCCGGGGACGGTCGCTGCCGACGAAGCGCCGCCCATCGTGCGCTACCAGGGCCAGCTGCGGGTGCCCGTGGACCGCGACGCGCCGCTGGTCGTGCGCGTGCGCTCCGACATGCCCATGGACGACTTCCTGGGCCGCCGAGCGGTCATCCCCATGGCCTTCACCAACCCCATCTTCGTGGACGCGGACGGCGACGGCCTGCTGCGCTGGTTCCCCGCCGTCGACGCGGGCGTGCCGCAGCCCGCGCGCGATGGCACAGCAGGGCCGGACGACGCGGGCCCCGTGCCCCCACCGACAGCGCCGTCACGCGCGACGCGCAGGACTCAGAAGGCGGCGCGGGTCAGCTGTAGGATCTCGAAGATGGCGCGCGACGCGGGCGACTTGTTCAGCGTGTAGAAGTGGATGCCCGGCACGCCCAGCGGCGCGGGCCCGAAGAAGTCTTCGCGCTGCGGCTCGAGCAGCTGGCGGCACTGGTGCGACGCGTACTGCACGCCGGCCCAGAAGACCTCCTGCGGGTCGTCCTCGATGGTGCGCAGGTGCTCGGCGAAGGGCTGCGGAAAGCTCGCTCCGCACATGGCCGTGAAGCGCTCGATCTGCTTCACGTTGGTCACCGGCATGATGCCCGCCACGATGGGCACCGCGACGCCCGCCTTCTGCGCGCGATCGCAGAAGCTCAGGAACGCGGCGTTCTCGAAGAACAGCTGCGACACCAGGAAGTCCACGCCGGCGTTCACCTTCTCCACCAGGTGGCGCAAGTCCGCGTCGGCGTCCGTGGCCTCGGGGTGCACCTCCGGGTAGCAGGCCGCGCCCACGCAGAACGCATCGCCGTAGCGCTCACGGATGAACGACACCAGCTCGGTGCCATGCGTGAAGCCCCCGGCCACGGCCTCGAAGCGCTCGCTGCCCTTCGGCGGATCCCCGCGCAGAGCGAGCACGTTCTCGATGCCCAGCTCGCCCAAGCGGTCCAGGATCTCGGCGATCTCGTCGCGCGTGGAGCCCACGCAGGTGAGGTGCGCCATGGCCTCGATGCCCAGCTCGCGCTTGATGCGACCCACCAGCTCGATGGTGCGCGCGCGCGTGCTGCCGCCAGCGCCGTAGGTGACCGACACGTAGTCGGGGCGCAGCTTCGCGAGCTGCTCGAGGCTCTTCCACAAGACGACCTCGCCCGCCTCGGTCTTGGGCGGGAAGAACTCGAAGCTGAACACGGGGCGCTTGTGCTTCAGGCGGTCTGCGATGCGCATCGGCGGACCCTAGCAGGGACGAAGCGGAACGCCCACGCGAGCAAGCGCGTGCGAGCCAGCCTGCTAGGCTGCCCGCCGCGATGCTGTATCGATTCCTGCTGCGACCGCTGCTGTACCTGCTCCCCGCAGAGACGGCGCACCACATCACGTTCGCCATGCTGCGGGCGTTCGCGCGCGTGCGGCCGTTCCGGGCCCTGTTGCGTGCGCTCTTCTCGGCCACCAGCCCGGCCCTCGAGACGCGCGCGCTCGGCATGCGCCTGCCCAACCCCGTCGGGCTCGCGGCGGGCTTCGACAAGGACGCGCAGGGCTTCGAGGCGCTGGGGGCGCTGGGCTTCGGCTTCGTGGAGGTGGGCACGCTCACGGGCCAGGCCCAGCCGGGCAACCCCAAGCCGCGCCTCTTCCGTCTTCCGGCAGACCGCGCGCTGGTGAACCGCATGGGCTTCAACAACGGGGGCAGCGCCGCCGCCGCCGAGCGCCTCGCCGTGCCGCGTGACACCCGCGTGGGCGTCAACCTGGGCAAGAGCAAGGTGGTGGCCGAGGAAGACGCGCCGTCCGACTACGTGCTGAGCGCCGAGCGCCTCGCCCCGCTGGCCGACTACGTGGTGGTCAACGTGAGCTCCCCGAACACACCCGGGCTGCGCAACCTGCAGGCCGTGGAGAAGCTGCAGCCGCTGCTGGTGGCGGTGCGCGAGGCCATCGACCGCGTCTCCTCGCCCACACGGCGCGTGCCCCTGCTGGTGAAGATCGCGCCCGACCTCGCCGACGAAGACGTGGACCAGGTGGCGGACCTGGCCGTGCAGCTCGGGCTGGACGGCATCATCGCCACCAACACCACCATCTCCCGGGTGGGCCTGCGCTCGCACCCGGCCCGGGTGGAGGCCTGCGGCGCCGGCGGGCTGAGCGGTGCGCCACTCGAAGTTCGCTCGCTGGCCGTGCTCAAGCGGCTGCGAGCCCGTGTCGGCCCGGACATGACGCTGGTCACAATGGACGGAGTGGAGACGCCGGAGCACGCCTACGCCCGCATCCGGGCTGGGGCCACGCTCATTCAGGTCTACACCGGGCTCATCTACCACGGGCCCATGCTGCCCAAGCGCCTGGCCCGCGGGCTCGAGCGCCTGGCCCGTCGTGACGGGTTCGAGCGGGTGGCCGACGCCGTGGGTGTCGACGCCTGACGGCGGCCAGCCGTTTCAGGCTGTGGTGCGCACTGCAAAGCCCTGAAACATCTGACGCTGCGGCACATTCTCGCTCTCGTTTTGGTACGCTGAGCGGCATGACCCGAGCCGCTTGCTTCCTCTGCACGCTCACCGCCGCTCTCACCTTCATGGCGAGCGGCGCCGCCACCGCGTCGGCTGACGTCAACATCTACCGCGGGGGCTCGCGCTGGGCCGTGCTGGAAGACGATGGCGACGTCTACATCAACGGCAGCCGCGTGGGCCAGGTCGAGAGCGATGGCGACGTGTACGTCAACGGCAGCCGCGTGGGCCAGGTCGAAGACGACGGCGACATCTACCGCAACGGGAGTCGCATCGGCCAGGTGGAGAGCGACGGCGACGTCTACATGAACGGCAGCCGCATGGGTCAAATCGAGAGCGACGGCGACATCTACAAGGATGGCTCGCGCTGGGGCCAGGCCGAGAGCTGCTGCGGCAGCTTCACCCTGCTGCGCAACGTCATCGCCGTGCTGATCTTCTTCGACAGCGGCTACACCAGCTGACAGAAAACAAAATGTCCAACACCAAGTATGACTACATCGTGGTCGGGGCGGGCTCGGCCGGCTGCTGCATCGCCAACCGCCTCTCCGCCGACGGCAAGACCCGCGTGCTCCTCATCGAGGCCGGCGGCAAGGACAACAACCCGCTCATCAAGATGGGCATCGGCTTCAGCCGGCTGATGTACGACAAGTCCGTCAGCAACGTGTACGAGACGCAGCCGGAGCCGCACCTCGGCAACCGCAGGGTGCACATCGTGCGCGGGCGCGTGCTGGGCGGCAGCAGCTCCATCAATGGACAAATCTACATGCGCGGCCAGCGCCAGGACTACGACGACTGGGCCGCGCTGCCCGGCTGCGAGGGCTGGAGCTACGACGAGCTGCTGCCGTACTTCCGCAAGTCCGAGCACTTCGAGCCGGGTCCGGCCAGCGACTACCACGGGCAGGGCGGCGAGCTGAACGTCACGTATCCGTCCTTCAACTACGACATCACCGAGGCTTACTTGGCCTCCGCCAACAGCCTCGGCATCCCGCGCAACGACGACCTCAATGGTGAGAACCAAGAGGGCATCGGCATGATGCAGGTCAACCAGAAGGACCGTCAGCGCTGGAGCTCGGCCGATGCGTTCCTCGACAAGGAAGTGAAGGCGCGCCCCAACCTGGTCATCACGCTGAACTCCTACGTGAAGCGCGTCGTGCTCGACGGTAAGCGCGCCATCGGCGTGGACTACCAGGACAAGAAGGGCACTGTGCATCGTGCGGAGGTCACCAAGGAGGTCATCCTCTCGGCCGGCGCCTACAACTCGTCGCCCATCCTCGAGCTGTCGGGCATCGGTCGGAAGGACGTGCTGAAGGGCCTCGGCGTCGAGCTGCTGCACGAGCTGGCTGGCGTGGGCGAGAACCTCTAGGACCACTACCAGGCCTGGTGTCAGATGGGCGTGAAGACCAAGAAGGTCTTGTCGGAAGACGGCAAGTTCCCGCACGTGGTGTTCAACACCTTCAAGTACCTCTTCACCAAGAAGGGGCCGCTCACGTTCCCGGCGGCCAACGTGGGCGCCTTCGTGCCCAACAAGGGCGCCGAGCGGCCCATCTTCCAGATCCACTTCACGCCCGGTGCCGGCAGCCAGGACTCCGACGGCAACATGGTCGCCAGCAAGGAGCCGGGGGTGAACGCCACCATCACCATCGTGCGGCCTACCTCGCGCGGCAGCGTGCATGCCAGCAGCCAGGACCCGAAGGCCTTTCCGAACATCGTGCACAACTACCTGGCCACGGAGCACGACCAGCGGCTCTCGGTGGAGGCCTACAAGCTGCTGCGCGCCATCTACCGGTCGGAGAGCTTCGCGCCGCACGCCACGCACGAGCTGGTCCCCGGCGACCAGGTCGCGACCGACGAGCAGATCCTCGAGTACTGGCGCACCGACGGCATGAGCGTCTACCACCCCGTGGGCTCCACCAAGATGGGCGCCGCCGACGATCCGCTCGCCGTGGTGGACAGCGCCTGCCGGGTGCACGGCATCGAGGGCCTGCGCGTGGTGGATGCCTCGGTGTTCCCGTTGCTGCCCTCGGGCAACACGCACGCTCCCACGGTGGCCGTGGCCGAGCGCACGTGTGACCTCATCCTGGGGAAGCCGCTGCTGGCGTAGCCTCCCCGGGCCCGGCGTAGCCCTCTCGCGGGCTACTCCGCCGGCTGGCTGCCCAGGCCCGGGTCGGAGATCAGCGTGTCCGCGGGGCCCTCGGGCTCCTCGGGCTCGTCGACGGGCTCGTCACCGCTCAACCAGCGCATGAAGTTGCCCATGCCGCGCGTGGCGTCTTCGAGCGCCATGTACGCCGCCGGCACCAGCAGCAGCGTGATGAACGTGGCGAAGAGCACTCCGAAGCCCAGGCTGATGGCCATGGGGATCAGGAAGCGCGCCTGCACGCTGGTCTCGAGGATGATGGGCGCGAGCCCGAAGAACGTGGTCAGCGAGGTGAGCAAGATGGGCCGGATGCGCCGCGCGCCTCCCATCAAGCACGCTCGCCAGATGTCGTGCCCCTCGGCCCGGAACTCGTTGGTGGCCTCCACCAAGATGAGCGAGTCGTTCACCACCACGCCCGCCAGCGCCACGATGCCCATCTGGCTCATGATGCTGAGGTCGTAGCCCATGAGCACGTGGCCCCACACGGCGCCGATGAAGCCGAAGGGGATGGCGAGCAGCACCAGGATGGGCTGCGCGTAGCTCTTGAAGCCCACGGCCAGCAGCGCGTACATCGCGAACAGCGCGAACGTGAAGCCGAGCTTCAGCGAGTTCATGGTCTCGGCCTGGCGCTCCTGCTCGCCGCCCAGGCTGTGGGTCAGCCCCGGGATGTCACGCTCGAGCTGCGCCACCTCGTTGGCCACGATGCGCTCCACGATCTCGCCGGCGTTCGTGTCGCCGTCCTCCACGTCGGCGGTGACGGTGATGGTCTGTCGCCCCTCGGTGCGGCGGATCACGGTGTAGGCCCGGCCGCGCGACACGTGCGCCGCTTGCGCCAGCGGGATCTCCACGCCCGAGGGCGCCCGCACCATCATCTGCTCCACCTCGTGCAGGGAGCTGCGGTCCTCGCGCGGGCGCCGCACGAACACGCGCACCTCGTCGCGTCCACGCTGCTGGCGCACGGCCTCGGTGCCGTAGTACGCGGCGCGCACCTGGCGCGCGAGGTCCACCTCGGTGAGCCCCAGCGCGCGGCCCTCGGCGGTCAGCGTGAAGTCCAGCTGCTCCTTGCCCACCGCCACGCCGCTCTCGATGTCCCGCAGGCTCGAGTAGGAGCGAATCTCCTCCGCCAGCCGTCGCGCGGCCGCCTCCAGCACCTCGCTGTCTTCGTGCACCAGCTCGATGGCCACCGGCGAGCCGGGCTGCGCGCCTACGTCGTAGTTGAACACCAGCGAGTCCACGCCCGGGATGTCGGCCACCTGCGCGCGCCACAAGCGCACGATCTCCGAGGTGGTCACCTCGCGCTCCTCCTGCGCCACCATGTAGAACATGACGGTGCCGAGGTTGCTGCCGAAGACGCCCGCGCCGCCCGTGATGTCGGGCTCGAGTGAGGTGTTGGAGCCGACGTCCAGGTAGATGCCACGCGAGATGCTGCCGCCCGCGATGGTGGGGTGCTCGGCGATGAGGCGCTCAGCGGCGCCCGAGATCTGCTCGAGCGCGCGGCGCGTGTCGGCGATGGGCGTCCCCACGGGCATTTTCAGCATGACCGTGATGACGTCACCGGCGGTCTTGGGGAGGAAGGAAAAGCCCACCCTCCCGCCGGCTATCAGTCCCACAGAGGCCACCATCATGGCCAAGCCGGTCATGAGCGTCACATAGCGCCAGCGCAGCGCCACCTTGAGCGTGGGCAAGTAGAAGCGCTGCGTCACGACCACCAGGCCACGCGAGACGGTCTTGGTGGGCAGCAGCTGCAGCGGGAACAAGATGGGCCAGAGCAGCTTTTCCAGCAACCACGGCATCTTGTGCGAGAGGTGCGCCGGCAGGACGTAGAGCGACTCCACCAACGAGACGACGAGCACCAGGATCACCACGATGGGCAGCACGCGGAAGAACTTCCCCATGACCCCCGGCACGAACAGCATGGGGAGGAACGCCACGCAGGTCGTCAAGATGGAGAGCAAGACGGGCAAGCCCACGGTGCTCACCCCCTTGATGGCCGAGTCCGCGCGTGAGTAGCCCTTCTCTCGTAGGTCGTAGACCGACTCGCCCACCACGATGGCGTCGTCCACAACCATGCCCAGCGTCACGATGAACGCGAACAGCGAGATCATGTTGATGGACACGTCGGTCACGTCGAAGAAGATGAGCGAGCCCGCGAACGACGTGGGGATGCCCAGCGCCACCCAGAACGCGAGGCGCGCCTCGAGCAGCAGCCCCAGGATCAACAGCACCAGCACCAGGCCCTGCAGCGCGTTCTCGCGCAGGAGGTTGATGCGGTCCGCGTACATCTCGCTCAAGTCGGCCCACGTGGTGACGCTCACCCCGGCGGGCAGCTCCCCTGCCGCGCGTGCCGCGTACTCCTTCACAGCCGCGGCCACGTCGAGCGGGGTCTCGTTGCCCACGCGGAAGGCGCTCACCATCACGGCCCGCTGCCCGTTGAAGCGCACCTCGCGCTCGTCCTCCGAGAACCCGTCCCGGATGGTGGCGATGTCCCGCAGCAGCACCTGCGTTCCGTCGGGGCGCGCCATCACGGCGATGTCCCCGAACTCGGCGCCGCGGTCGCGTCGCTCGGTGGTGCGCAGCAGGATCTCGCCCGCCGTGGTTCGCACGGTCCCGGCCGGCAGCTCCACGGAGGCCGCTCTCACGCGGTTGGCGATGTCGTCGATGGTGAGGCCATATTGGCGCAGCTGCGCCTCGGGGACCTCGATGCTGATCTCGAGCTCGCGCGTGCCGCCGATCTCCACATACGTCACGCGCGGGTCGGCCAGCAGGTCGCGCCGCGTGTCCTCCGCCAGGGAGCGCAGCGTGGCCTCCTCGATGTCGCCGTACAGCACCAGGCTGATGGCCTGCGTGCGGTTCGAGATCAGGCTCACCACCGGGCGCTCGGCGTCCTGCGGGAACGACGTGATGCGGTCGATGGCGCTCTTCGCGTCATTCAGCGCGCGGTCCTGGTCCGCGCCCAGCATGAGCTCCACGAGCACCAGCCCATTGCCTTCGTACGAGGCGGAGCGCACCTCCTTCACGCCGTCGAGTCCCTGCACCGCCTCCTCCACGGCAAGGATGATGGACTGCTCGATCTCCGACGGGCTCGCGCCGGGGTAGGCCACGGACACCGAGATGGTGTCGAGCTCCACCTCGGGGAACACCTCTTGCCGCACGTTGGAGAGCGCGAGGACGCCTCCAATGACCAGCATGAACATGAGGGTGTTGGCCGCGACCCCGTTGCGCGCCATCCAGGCCACCGGGCCCTTGATGTCCGCGGCATGTCCGTCCTTGCGCTCGTCGAGCGGGATGGACGGGTCGATCGGCGGCAGCTCGGCGCCGGGCTCGCCCGCGTTGTGAGGCTCACTCACGGCGCGGGCTCCGCGGCGGTGCCCTCGGGCGCACGGGGGCTGGCCTGGGCAGTGGTGCTCGCGGCCGCTGTCGCGGTGCGCAACCGCATGCCGGGGAGGGCGGTGCCCACCTGGCTGCGGATGACCCGGTCGCCGGCCTCGAGCCCCGTCGACACCATGACGGACTCACGCAGGCCCCACACCACGGTCACCCGGCGCGTCTCCAGCTGGCTCTCGCCGTTCATGATGTAGACGATGTTCCCCTCGTGCACCGCCGCGCGCGGCACCTCGATGACGTCCTCGAGCGGGGGGGCGGCGATCTCCACGTCCACGAACGACCCGAGCAGCAGGGGCACCGCGGCGCTCCCGACCCCGTCCATCGGGTTCGGGATGGACACGATCACGCGCGCCATCGCACCCGACGGGTCCAGGTCCGGCAGCAGGCGCACCACGCGGCCCGCGCGCTCGATGCGCTCGCCGCCCACGTTCTGGACGACGGTCGCGAGGGACCCGTCGGTCTCGGAGATGACCAGGCTGCGCAGCGAGGCCACCGGGATGGAGACCTGCACCCAGAATTCATCCGTGCCCACCAGCGTGGCTAGCTGCGCCGCGGGCCCGACCACCTGCCCCACCTCCACGGCCTCCACGGTGACCATGGCGTTGAAGGGCGCGCGAATGACGGTGCGCGACAGGTTCAGGCGCGCCCGCTCCACCGAGCTGCTGGCCGCCACCACACCCACCTGCGCCGTGCGCAGCTGCGGGTCGCGCGTGGCGAGCGCTCGGCCGCTCTCGCTGGCCTCGGGGTTGCCGAAGCTGGACCACTCCTGCTGCGCCACCGCCTGGCGGCCGCGCTCCATCTGCAGCTCCAGCTCGGCGCGGTTCACCTCGGCGCTCGTGGCCTCCACGGCCAGCTGGTAGTCCCGCGCGTCGATGCGCACCAGCACCTCGCCCGCCTCCACGCGACCGCCTGCCACCAGCGCCGGGTGGTGAGCGCGGATGCGCCCCCCCACCTCGGGGATGACCACGATCTGACGCGCGGGGCGCACGGTGCCCTGCGCACGGATCTGCACCTCGTGGTCGGCGCGCGCCACGGTGGTGACCTCCACCAGGATGCCCAGGTCCTCGCGGACCACCCGCTCGGCTTCCGGCTTGGTGCTCTTCATGTACATGAAGAAGGCGGCCGCCGCGCCGAGCACCCCCAGGATCAGGAGCAGCGAGACCAGCGCGCGCCCTCGCTCGCTGCGTGTCCGAAGCTGGGTCATTCGTCGTTGCCTTCCGCTTCCGAGATGAGCGCGTCGGGCCACGTGCCGCCGAGCGCGCGATGAAGCTGAATCCGGTGTGAGATGAGCTGACGGCGCGCGTCGAGCAGCGCTGCCTCGGCGCCCTGGTGCATGGCGATCGCGCTGAGCACCGGCAGGAAGTCGCTGAGGCCCTGGCGGTAACGCGCTTGGGCCGCATCCAGCGTGGCCGCCGTGAGCTCGATGCGTCGCTCGAGGTGCAGCAGCCGCACGCGCTCTTGGCGCTCTTGGACCAGCGCCGCTTCCACCTCCACCAGCGCGTGCAGGATGACGTCGTGGAAGGTCTCCACGGACTCGGCCACCCGCGCGCGCTCGAGCTCCACCATGGCTCGCCCGCGGAACCCGTCGAACAGCGGCACGGTGAGCTGCGCCCCAGCCTGGTAGGTGAAGCCGCTCACGGCGCCCGTGAAGCGGTTCGGGTCCACGCCTGGGATGGCGTTCTCCCCGGGCTCGATGATCTCGGAGGTGGACCAGCCGTAGGTGGGCGTGAAGTGCAGCACGATGGTGGGCAGGCGCTGCGCGATGGCGGCGCTCACACGCCGGTCCGAGGCCTCGATACGACGAGCGGCGGCGCGGACGTCGGGGCGGTTCATCAGCAGAGACGCCGGGAACTGCGCGTCCGGTGGAGCGGGCAGCTCGGGCAGGGTGGCCTCTGCTTCGGGGAAGGGCGCGCTCGGCGGCTCCCCGATCAAGATGGACAGGCGCTGCCGCAGCACCTCCTCGGTGCCCGCCAGCAGGGCCAGCTGGGCGTCGGCGTCGGCCACCTGCACGCGCTGCTGGTGAACGTCCACGGCGCTCGCCAGGCCCTGTTGGAAGCGCAGCTCCACCAGCTCGAGGTAGGTCTGGTTGTTGGCTTGCTGCGACACCATCAGGTCGCGCTGCGCGCGCACGGCGCGCAGGTCGAACCAGGCCTCCGTGGTGGACGCCACCAGCGTGATGTACGCGGCCTGTGCGTCGAGGCGCATGGCCTCCACGTCCAGGCGGCTGGCTTCGGCCTCACGGCTGCGCCGCGCCCACAGGTCCACCTCGTAGCTCACCGGGAGCGACGCGCTCACCTGGATGGCGCGGGTGTTGCCTTGGAACGCGCTGCGCTGGGTGCCCACGTTGAAGCGCGCCTCGAAGCTGATCTGCGGGAAGCGCGAGGAGCGCGCGATCTCGGCCAGCGCCTCGGCCTGCCGCACGCGCGCCCGCGTGGCGTTCAGCGAGAGGTTCACCGCCAACGCCCGCCGGATGATGGCGTCCAGCGCGGGGTCGCCGAGCTGGTCCCACCACGGCGCGGTCAGCTCGCTGGCTTCGTAGGCCGCGGGGGGCGTCGGGATCCCGGCCTCGCCGCCCTCTCCCGCGGGGCTCCCCGCGCCAGCCGCCGACGTGGACGAATACGCGCCGGGCAGCTCACTCGCCGGCTGCGGGTCTCGCAGCCGCTGGTACATGCAGCCGCTGGCACCCACGCCGAGGGCGAGGGTGCTCAACAGCACGAGGCTGGAGTTAGTCATTCGGAAGCTCGGCGTTGGGCCCCGCGATGGCGCGCAGGCTCTGTTGGATGTGGAAGGGGACGATGGCGTCCATGTCGATGGGGAAGGGCACGCGTTTGCGGAAGTTGTCGCCACCCAGGTGCGCCATGAACACCCCCAGGAAGCTGGTCCACAGCTGCATGTTCAGCAGGAACGGGTCCACCTCGGCGCGGATGCTGCCGTCCTGCTGACCGAGGCGTGTCGCGTCAATCCCCAGCTGGGTGATGACGCCCACGCAGCGGCGGTACTCGGCGAAGGACTCGCTGTCCGGGTCCAGGTGCTGGCCCGGCACCGCCCAGTGGATGGCAAAGCGGAACATGTGCGGGTGGCTGTCGAACCACCCCGCATAGACCTCCAGCATCCGGCGGATCTTGCCGATGCCGATCGGCTCGGCATCGGCCGCGGCGCGGAGGGCCGGGATGAAGTCGCGCATCGACCGCACCGCGATCTCGGCGCACAGCGCGTCCTTGTTTTGGAAGTAGAGGTAGAGCGCGCCCTTCGAGAGCTCCGCGCGCTTCGCCACTGCGTCCATGGACATCTCCCAGTAGCCCGTCTCCACGACGAACTCCTCTGCTGCCGCCACGATGGCCTCGCGGCGGGCTTCGCGTTCACGCTCACGACGGGAGCGGAGGCGACATGGTGGGGATGACGACGACATGACGGAGGCTGCCGACGGAGTGACCGTGCGGCAGACCTAGCGCCATCACCCCAACGCGGCAACCGTGAAATGACCGCCGGTCAGCAAATGACCGTGGGTTCCAAACGGAGCGGCCAACGCCACCCGCAACCTCGTCTCAAAGGCAGACACGACCGGCGGCGGTGGCCTCGCAGCTCAGGCCGGCTGCGCAGTCGCGGTCTGCCCCGCACGGCCGTAGGCAGAACGCGTTGCGGGCCTCGGCCGCGCCCGTGGCCACCACGATTCCCTCGCTGTCCACGTCCGTGCAGGCCAGCACGTCCGAGCAAGGAAAGCGCGGAGCGCACCGAAACGTGCAGAACCCAGCGCCTGCGGTGGTGGCGCCCGGCTCCGACCGGAGCACCACGCAGTCGAGCCCGACGCTGCACTCGGGGGTGGCCTCGCACGACTCGAACAGCCGGCGCTCGCTGCTGGTCTGGCAGGCGGCGAGGCCTACGCACAGAAGCGCCAACAAGAGTGGGAGGCGGGGCAGGCTCACGCCGCCAGCGTACCACGCACCCCCGCTGGCCACTTGCGCGTGCACGGCGTGGCAGTGACAGAATGCCGCCATGCCCCGTGCCCTTCTGCTTCCCCCAGCTTCGTTCTTCACGCTGGCCGCCCTGGGCGTGCTCCTCGGGGCCTGTGGCGGCGACACCCCCGCCGTCCCCTCTGCCGCCCCCGCTGTCTCGGGCCTGCCGGCCCCGAGCGCGCTGGTCGTGCTGAGTGATGCCGAACGGGCCCGTGTGCCCGAAGTGTTGGCCGAGCTGCGCAACGGCAGCTTCTCCCGCAGCGTGGTCATCCACGACAACGCGCGCGTGCTGCTGTGGCTGGCCGAGACGAGCACCGACCCCAGCGTGACGACGGCGGCCCTGCGCGGGCTGCTGACCACCTGGACCCACTCCCCGCGCTACGCCGAGCGCATGGCCCTGGTCAGCCCGGAGTACGCCACCATCGTGCTGCGCCGCATGGGCGACGATCACCCCGGAGTGCAGGCCGCGGCCATCAAGGCATCCATCAAGTGCCTGCTGGGCGAATCGCCCCACACGGGTGTGGCAGCGCGGCTGAGTGAGCTGGCCACCCGTCACCCCTCGGCGGCCGGGCGCCTCGAAGCGCTCGAGGCGCTCTGGCACTCGAGCGTCATCGTGGAGACGCCGTCGCACATCGCGCCCTTCGTGGCAGCGCTGGATGCGCCCGAGCCTTGGCTGGTCTCGGGGTCCCTCTTTCGCCTGGGGGCCTTCGGCGCAGGTTGGCCGGACCAGGGCACTCTGCGCGCTCGTCTCCGGGAGCTGTTGGCGCACGTTGATCCCGGTGTCCGCGGCCGTGCCGCCACGGCGCTCTCCACCATCGTGGGGCCCCAGGATGCGGACCGTGACGCCGTGGCGCAGGCCATCCTCCCGTTGCTCCGCGATGCCCATGCCTATCCGCGCTCTGCCGCTGCCACCGCGCTCGCGTGGCTCGACTACCGGCCAGCGGTGCCCGAGCTGGTCGCGCTCCTCGACGACAGCGCCAGCAACGTCTACGACCTGCGCGACTTCACCCTGCTCGACGGCACCCCGGGGCTGAGCCACCACGACGGGTCGCCTTGGTCGCGCGTCGACGACGCCGCCCTGCGCGCGCTCCAGTCCTTCAGCTCGCGTCTCGGGACGCGCTTCACCTTCGACGTCCACCACGAGCGCGTGGACACGGACCTGGCGGCGGCCGGCAGCGTGGCCCGAGCGTGGTACCAGGGCGTGCGGTCGGAGCTCCCACCCGGCTGAGCCAACCGGGCCACGCGCGCCGCGCGGAAAAAAGATCGAAGGACACGAGCAAGTGGCGGCCTCGAGGGACGAAGACCGGGCATCTGCCCCAGCCGCACGCGCGGGGGCCCAACCCGGAGCTTCCTCATGTCCAGCACCCTCACCAACGTCCTCCTCCTCGTCATCCTCTTCGCCACCCAGGTCGTCGTCACGGATTGGCTCACGCGCAACGTCCTCGAGGTCGCTTCCAAGCGTCCGCTGCGCGCGGCTGCGGCCACGTTGTTCCTCACTGGCTTGACCCTCGGCCCGGCTGCCTATGGCGTCGATGCGCTGCTCGGCGGCAGCCTCTCCTCCCTCTCACGCGTCCTTCTCTGTCTCACGGTGGGTGTCGCGCAGACCGGCCTCGTCCTGCGCCTGATCTACGGAACCGGCGTGCCGCTCGCGTTCGTGCACGGCCTCATCCTCCACCTCACCTGGGGCGCGGTGTCCGTGCTGATCATGCTCTGCGACCGCCTGGGCGACTTCTACTTCACCGCGCCGTTGCTCTTCATCCTGGCAGCACACGTCACCAAGCGCGTGCAGGACAGGGATCTGGTCCGCCGCCTCAGCAGCATCCCGCCCACGGCGCCCAACGTCCGGGTCGCCCAGCGCTGAGCGCCCAGCAGCTCAGGCGGGCGCGGCCTCGCGCGGTGCCGCGCGCAGCATGTTCGCGTCGCCCAGCATCACCGCCAGCGTCTTCTGCAGCCGCGTGAGCACGGGCTCCTGCACATAGGGCACGCCGTAGCGCTCGCACAGCGCCCTCACGGCCGGCTGCATGCGCTGGTACTGCAGCATGCTCATGTCCGGGAACACGTGGTGCTCGATCTGGTAGTTCAGGAAACCGTGCAGAAAGTCGTTGAAGTCACTGCCCGTGCGGAAGTTGGTGGAGCCCACCACCTGGCGGAAGTAGAACTCACCCTTGCCTTCGCTGACCGGCTCGTCGAAGGCGTACATGTCCTCGCCCGCGTGGTTGGTGGTGATGACCAGGAACGAGTGCAGGTTGGTGAACCACTCCGCCAGCATGCTGTTCACCAGCACGTTCGTGGCCGCTATCGGGCCCAGCGGCAGGAAGAGCAGGGGGGCGAGGACGAAGTGGGCGGTGGCATAGGGCACCAGGCAGCGCTCCCAGAGCGCACGCTCTCCCCACATGGAGGCCAGCGTGCGGGGTGCGCCGCCCTCGCGCTGAGCGCCGTCGTTCAGCAGCACGCGCAGGGTGTTGGGGGCGTAGTAGGTCCACTTCCACGTGCTCGCGAAGAACGCGATGACCGCCATGCGCACCGGCCGCGGCAGGTCCGACGCCCGCAGCCAGTCGAGGTTGGCCTCCACCAGGTCCGGGTCGGCCAGCTCCCCCAGCCGGTAGTGGTGCAGCCGGTTGTGCTCCACGTTCCACGCCTGTGGGTCGATCCAGTCGAACCAGTCTCGGAAGCGACGGCTCCCCGCGGCGAACGTCCGGCTGGTCCGCTCCTCGGGCACGCCCGGCACGTGGTCGTAGCCGCGGTGGGACACGTGGTGGGCCACCATCGCCCAGCGGGTCAGGCGCCCCTGGCTCAGCAGCAGCGCGGAGAGCGGGTTGGGGGCGAGCCATGCCGTCGCATATCCGGCCGCCGTGCACAGCCGGCCCCAGCGCTCGATCTTCGCCAGGTGGTCCAGGTCGGGCTGGCCTGCCTGCGCGCGAAGCTCGCGCTTCAGCGCGTCCAGGTCCCGCGCGAACCCCGCGTGGTCGATGTCGCGGGCGGCCAGCGGGACGGGGCGGGGCGGGGTACGGTGACCCTCGGAGGTGGGCGCTGCGGTAGAGGTGGTGGGCATCTCGTCAGGGTTCCAGGGCGGAGAGATGTATCGTTCCAGACCGGACGCCGCAAACCGGCGTCCCGTCGTCCGGCTCGCCCAGCCGGCAGAAATGCACGATTCGGCTTGCTTACGGGCCTTTCCGGGCGCATGAACGCACGTAAGGTACTCTCGCAGCGGTTTCGGGACGCACAACACAAGGTTCTTGCGTGATCGAACCAAGCAGTCATGTTGACTGCTGCGGCGTCTTTCGCGGGCTCCATTGAGCTCGCTTGGGGCGGGTCAGGACGAGAGGCTAGAAGAGAGAAATGTGATGTCGAAGAAGCTATTTGTGGGCAGCCTGAGCTGGGGTACGGATGATCAAGGGCTGCGCACGGCGTTCGAGCGCTTTGGTGACGTGACTGACGCGAAGGTCATCACTGACCGTGACTCGGGGCGCAGCCGCGGGTTCGGGTTCGTGACGTTTGCCGATGATGGCGCTGCCGACCAGGCAGTGGAGCAGATGCACGGCGCGACCCTCGACGGCCGCACCCTGAACGTGAACGAGGCCCAGGATCGTCGTGACGGCGGCGGCGGTGGCGGCGGCGGCGGCGGTGGTCGCGGCGGCTACGGCGGCGGCGGCGGCGGTGGCGGTCGTGACCGCGATGGCGGCGGAGGCGGCGGTCGCGGTGGTCGTGACGGCGGCGGCGGCGGTCGTGGCGGTCGCGATGGCGGCGGCGGCGGCGGCGGTCGTTGGTGAGACCTCGGTCCACCTGACCCAATGAAGAGGGCTCCCAGCAGGGGGCCCTTTTTCAATTGGGCCGTTGGAGCCTCCACCAACAGCTGCTCAGGGGCGTGACGAAATTGCGCAGCGCACAACTTCGTCAAACAACCCGAAGAACGTTTGATGTATCGTTCACTCCCTGAGAGCCCGCCATGTCACACCCAAGAAACAAACGACTCCCTCTCCTCTTGGTCTTCGCGGCGCTCGCCTGTCCGGCGGGCTCACTTGCGCAGTCTCCAGTCGACGACGCGCAGGCCCAGGCGCAAGCCGCGCGTGACGCGTATCACTCGCTGGACCTCGATCAGGCCCAGGAACAAGCGCGGGCTGCGGTCGACACGTGCGAGCGCGGTGGCTGCCCCGCCCCGGACATGGCCCGCTACTACGTGCTCCAGGGCATGGTCGAGTACGCCGCCACCCAGGACCGCGACCGCGCGCGAGCCATGTTCCGGCAGGCTGTCCATACGGACAACGCCGTCGAGCTGGACCCCGAGCTGGCCACGCCAGACCTGCAGGCGATCTTGGTGGACGCCCGCGAAGACGTCGCCATCGACGGCACGCTCTCGCCGGAGGAAGTGGCTGCGCGCCATGGCGACGATACGCCGCGCCTGCACGAGGGAGGCACGTGTCATCAGGACGAGCAGTGCTCGGCCGGGCTCATCTGCGAAGGCAACATCTGCGTCAGCGGTGAGCGCCCCGAGGTGGAGGAGCCGTGGCAACGGTTCTTCCTCGAGGTGGGCTTCAACATGGCGGCCGCCACGGCCAGCGACCAGATGACGCCGGCCGACGCACCCGTGCTGACGTTCAACGGGACCGTTCCCACGGGTGTCGAGCGGTTCGACCCGCAGATGGACGACGATCGGTCCAACGACAGCTACTACGTGGGTGGACAGAACGGCTGCAACGCCCCCGTACCCACCGATGAGGCCACGACCGACAACTACTGCGTCCGTGTCACCTCGGGCCTCTTCGTCTTCGCGCCCGGCATCCACGTCGGCCTCGGCCTCTGGTTCACCGAGCGCCTCGGCGTCTCGCTGCGCGCGCGCATCGGCATCGGCCACGGCGGTGGCTCGCTCAGCTTCATCCAGCTCGGCGCCCGCTTCCACTTCCGCGTGGTCGTGCCCAAGCCCGATGGGCTTCACATCTCGCTCTTCCTGGGCGCCGCCTACGGACAGATCCAGGTCCGTCCCAAGCAGGTGGACGCGGATCGCATCTGGGCCACCACTGGGCCCATTGGCATCGATCTCGGCATGAACCTGGGCTACCGCTTCACCCCGAACGTGGGCATCTTCGTCCAGCCCGGCGTCTACACACTTCTGCCGGACTTCTCGCTCGGCCTTTCGGCCACCGTGGGCCTCGACCTGGCGATCGGCTCCGTGGGTGGGCCTCCGCCCCCGCCGCCCGAGCCCGAGCCCGAAGATGACGACCGCGATGGCGACCGCATCCTCAACCACAACGACGCCTGCGAGGACGAGGCGGAGGACGTGGACGGCTACGAAGACGAAGACGGCTGCCCCGAGCTCGACAACGACAGCGACGGGATCGTCGACGGGGCAGACGCCTGCCCGCGCGAAGCCGAGGACATGGACGGCTACGAGGACGACGACGGCTGCCCCGAGCGCGACAACGACGGCGACGGCGTGGCCGACGTCGACGACGCGTGCCCGAACGAGGTCGGCGTGGGTATCGCCCGCGGCTGCCCGGAGCCCGACCGCGACGGTGACGGCGTGGTGGACCGCATGGACAACTGCCCGGAAGAGGCTGGCCCGCGTGAGAACCACGGCTGTCTCGAGGAGCAGTTCGTGGAGATCCAAGAGGACCGCCTGGTCATCACGCAGATCATCTACTTCCGCACCAACCGCGACGTCATCGAGGACCGCTCGTTCCCGCTGCTCGCGCAGATCGCGAACGTGTTGAACTCGCACCCCGAGATCACCCGCATCAGCATCGAGGGTCACACGGACAGCCGTGGCCGTGCCCGCAACAACCTCACGCTCTCGCAGCGTCGCGCCCGCTCGGTCATGAACCACCTCATGACCACGGGTGGCGTGGACGCCTCGCGGCTCAGCTCCGAGGGCTACGGCTCCACTCGCCCGGTCATCGAGAACGCCACCACCGAGGAAGAGCACGCCCAGAACCGCCGCGTCGAGTTCGTCATTCACCACGACTGAACCCGAGCTGCCGCACCTGCCTTGACCGGTCACCCCGCGCATACGACCTTGCGCGGGTGACCGGTCTTCGCATTTTCTCCATCGCGGGCATCCCAGTGTGGATCAGCCCCTGGTTCTTCCTGCTCGGTGCGCTCTACGTGCACCAACTGGGCTGGAGAGAGGGGCTGGTCTTCACGCTCTGCGTGAGCGTGAGCATCCTCGTCCACGAGCTGGGCCACGCGCTCGTGGCCGCTCGCTACCGGCTGTCGCCGCAGATCCTGCTGCACGGCCTGGGTGGGCTCTGTGCCCATGAGCGCGCCGACCGAGACCGCCACGATGCGCTGATCTTGGTGGCCGGTCCGCTTGCGGGGCTGCTGCTCGGGGTCTTGGTGCTGGCGGCGCGCTTTGGGCTCCTCGCTGGCGGCGTCACGGTCAGCCCCGACGCCGAGGCCGCCATCTCGTTCCTGCTCTACATCAACATCGTCTGGTCCATCGTGAACCTGCTGCCCATGTGGCCGCTCGACGGGGGACGCCTCTTCCGCCTCGGCCTGCTGCAGGTGATGCGGCCGTTGTGGGCCGAGCGCCTCACGCACGGGACCTCCATGGCGCTCTTGGCGGGCGGCGCCATCTATGGCTTCACGGGCGGCATGGTGTTCCTGGGCTTCATCGCGCTGTATTTCATGCACCAGAACCTGCGGGTGCTGCTGGGCGAAGCCCAGGGGGACGTGGTCCGGCACAAGAACCCGCGCGTGAAGGCCATGTTGGCGGACGTGCAGGCCGCCTACGACGCGGGGGACGACGCCGAGGTGCTGCTGCGCGGGCACCGCCTGCGCGACGAGAGCAACCTGCCGGAGAAGACGGTTCGGCGGCTCTTCGCGATGCTGGGCGTCAGCACCGCGCGCCTCGGCCGCCACAGCGAGGCGCTGGCGTACCTGCAGCGCGCCGAGACCAACCCCGAAGTGGTCGAAGCGGCCATCGAGTGCCTGCATATGCTCGACCGCGACCGGGAGCTCGACAAGCTCCTGGAGTCCAAAGCCTTCCAGCTGCTCTCCGCCGCCCGCCGCCAGCAGATCCTGGACGTGGTGCGCCCGGAGGCAACCTCCGCCTAGGCCTCAGCCACGCTGGCTCATGGGGAGCCGCGCCCGCGCGATCTCGCGGCGCGCGATCAGCCGCTCGGGCTCGAAGGGCGCGAGCTCGGGCCCAAAGGCCGCCGCCGTGCTGCTCACGGGCGCCGGGCCACGGGCCAGGTCATCGAGGGCGCTCAAGTAGGCGCCCAGCGTGTGCGGTCCGAAGAGCGTGGAGGCCCCCTCGTAGCGCTGGTGGGCGTACTCCTCGGGCGTGGTGATGTAGCCCGCGTAGCCGTTGGAGTGCCCTGCTACCACAGCGTCCGGGGCGCTGGGCCAGTGCTCACGCAACAGGGCCCGCACGCGGCGGCCGGCCACCGTGGTGGGCTCGCCGGGCAGCAGCGCCAGCGGCACACCGGCCAACGACAGGAGCTGCAGCGGCAGGAAGCGCGGCGCCCACGGCTCGTCCAGCACTCCGCCGGCATACGCCGCGCTCATGTACGCCATGGAGTAGTCGAAGCGGCCGAGCCCAGCCAGCCGGGTGTACGGGACCAGCCCAAAGGCCAACCCGTGCACGCCCTTGCCCACCTCGAAGAGCGGCACCTGCGGGTCGTCCTTGGCCGTGCGACGCCGCAGCGTGGCGAGGGCATCGAACACCGGCCGCAGACCGTGTAGCGGGCCGGGGCCTTCGAGCGTGCCCAGGCTCATGCTCAGGCCCAGACGCGCGCTGCGAGTGCGCAGGCCACCCGATCGCAGCTCCTGGCCACGGCGTCTGTGGGTCGCGAAGCGTGGCGCTACCGGCGCGTTGGCCATGTCCAGGTGCACGGTCCTGCCCTCCACGGGGCCGCTCAGCGCGGGCGTCCGCCCCGCCCGCTCGAACGCCCGCCAGGCCCAGTCGGCCTGCAGCATACCGTTGAGGTCTGCGCTGGCGTGGTCGTCGTCGTGCTCTCCGATGGCCTCGCCGCGCTCGGCGTCCCAGCGGCGGTTGGGGGACACGTCGCCTGCGGCGCCCTGCGCGAAGATGGCCACGAAGCCCGGGCGGTGCTCGCTGCTCGCACCTGCACGCTGCTCGAGCGCGGCCGCAGCGATACCCTTGTTGTCCGAGTGCAGCTGGTCGAGGTGCGGATGGAGGCTGGTGCCGTGCACCCCGAACCAGTTCACGAGGCCTAGGCCACGCCCCGCGGCGTCACTCACGCGCAGCGTCTGTGTGTCCCGCGTGGTGGCCAGCTCCGGCCGACCGGGGGCCACGGTTCGCGTGTCGCGGTTGTCGTTGTAGGCCCGCAGCGAGCGGTTGAACGCGACCGGCACGGTATACGGGATGCGCGCGCTGGCGTACTGCAGGGTGGCGGGTTCGGCCGCGTGAACCGCGCTCGCAATGCAGTCCACGATGCCGGCCACCACTGCGCCGAAGACCACGGACGAGAAGCCACGGTTGGTGGTGTTGTACATGGGGAACTGCGACAGCCCGCTGGGCCCCGAGTGGGTGTGCGTAGCGCCGAGCGCGACGTTGTGTGCGCCGAGGCCGGCCAGCGCGGGCTCGTGGCGCGCGCGCTCGGCGAGGGCGGCCAAGACCGCCAGGCGCACCGCGCACGTCAGGAAGCCCAGCTCGGCTACCACCAGCACCACCTGACCGCCGGTCGCGGTGTCCTCGAGGAACAACGCGCGCGCGAAGAGCGGCGTCGCCACACCGCGCACCTTGTGGCCCGGGTGCTCCCAGCCGAGCATGGCCATGCCCGGCTCGTACGCCGTGATCTCACGCCGGCTGAAGCCCGCACGATAGGAGGTGACCATCGCGCGAGGTGTACTGCAGGACGGGCGCCCCGACCAGACGCCCGCCTGCGGAAGCCGCGTAACATTTCGAGGGCTGGCCGTTACGCGGAGGAGTCCTTCGCGACTCGTGGCACCCAAGGAGCTCCCCATGTCCGTTTCTTCTCGCATCCGTCGGTCCGCGCGCCGGACCACCTCGCTCACCGTCTTCGCCGCCAGCATGGCGCTCGCGCCCGCTCTGGTGGGCTGCGGCGAGTCCACCCCGGCCGAGGCCCCCTCTGCGCCGCTCGAGGCCCCCACGGCGCCAGCGACAGGCAGCGTGTGGCAGGTGGCCACCGACGGCTCGGCGGTGGACTTCCTCATGGCGGCACCGCTCGAGAACATCCACGGTCGCGCGCCCGGTTCCGTGCAGGGGGAGCTCAACCTCGACCTCGACGAGCTCGGCCGAAGCAGCGCGCTCGTGCGCATCGACCTGCTCCAGCTCGAGGTGCTCCAGCAGAAGCGAGAGACCGCCGATCAGGCCTTTGGCGAAGAGGTGCGCAGCGACACCCAGAACGAGCACGTTCGCACCTGGTTCGAGATCTCGCCCGACGCGCCCGAGGACGTGCGCGAAGCCAATCGCTGGGTGGAGTTTCGCGTGGAGCGCATCGACAACCTCAGCGCGGCCGACGTCACGGCCATGACCGGCGCTGAGCGGGTGGTGCAGGCCACGCTGCACGGCCAGCTGCGCATCCACGGGCACACCGTCCCCAAGAGCGCACGGGTGGAGCTCACCTTCACGTTCGAGGGCGACACCGCCACGGGCGTGCGCGTCCGCTCGCTCGAGCCCGTGTCCGTGGGCCTCGAAGAGTACGACGTTCGGCCGCGTAGCGCGTTCGGCACGCTGGCTCAGCGCACGCTGGCCGCGCTCGGCGAGAAGGTCGCCACGGCGGCGCCCGTCACGTTCGACTTCCGCGCCATGCCCACGGCGCCCTGAGCTCCGGCGAGCCGCGCGTTCTCAGTGCGAGACGAGGGTGTCCAGGCGGTCGAGGGCGTCGTCTCGATGCCCCGTCTGGCGCGCCCACTCGAGGTAGCGGCGCGCGTGCTCGTGGCCGCGCAGGATGACGGTGCGCTGCAGCTGGTCCACCAGCCCGATGCTGATGACGGCGTTGTGGTGCACGTGCAGGTCCAGGAGCCACGCGACCCAGTCGGTGGCCGTGTCACTGTTGGCGAGGGCCGCCGCATAGGTGGCCACCGTCTCGATCTGGCGCGCCTCCAGCAGGTCGCCTTGCTCGATGCGCAGCTCGATCTCGCGGGCCACGCGGCGGAACATGCGAGCCGCCTCTTCTGTGCGTCCAGCGTCGAGCGCGCGCTCCACCACCTCGCCCAAGAGCTGGTACGTCCAGCTGCGGCTCGGCTCCACGGCAAACCCGCTGAACGTCTCGTCCTCGGCGATGGCGGGCGTGCCGCAGTGCGGGCACTCCTTGGCCGTGTCGGGGAAGGGCGTCTTGCACGCCCGACACATGGTCATGAAGCCGGTGGTCTTCGCCTCACGCGGAGCGCGGTCCACCATGTAGAAGAGCAGCTCTTGCGTGCCCAGCCGCACGCGGTCTCCGTCGTGCAGGAGCGCGGCGCCCTCGATGAGCTGGCCGTTGACGCGCGTGCCGTTGCGGCTGCCCAGGTCCATGATCTGAGCGGTGTCGCCGCCAATCAACACGCGCGCATGCTGACGTGACACCAGCGGGTCTTCGAGCGTGACATGGCACTCGGGGCTGCGTCCCATCAGCACTTCAGGGCCGACCAAGTCGAACTCTTGAAGTAGGAATTTCAGTCTAAATCGCGCCACCGGCTGTCTCCGCGCTGGAAAATATCACAACCAGCTGAACTCGGTCAGGTGAAGTGAGCGCAAAACGATCCCCAATCATGCCGCGATGACCCGCTCGAGCCCCTCGAGGCGCTTGAGCCGGAAACGCTCCGCCGCGGAGAACGCGTGGGCCCGGCTGCGCATGGCCTCCATGTAGGCCCGCAGCGCCTTGAGGTTCTTGTAGCGGACCTTGCGGACCAGCACGTGCATCTGCTCGATGTCTTCCGAGCTGACCAGCACCGAAGCCGCGAGGTGCGCCTCGATGACCCAGTCCAGCCACTCGGGCGCGTCCAAGCCGTCGCACAGCTGGAGCGCGAAGCGGCTGGCGGTGGAGAGGGTGCCCACGTCGGTGTTGGCGTGGTCGCCCCCGGCGTCCTGGCGGAGCTTGGTCAGGAACGCGTCCAGGTGCGGGCGCAGCATCTGCTGAGCGTCCCCGAACTTCTGGAGCTGCAGCGACTTCTGCGCCAGGTTGCTGATGAGCGCGAACGCCGAGATGGAGCGCCCCTCCGTGGTGAGCGTGGCGTTGGGATCGAGCTGAATCTCCACGGTGGCGTGGGACATGCTCAGCACCATGCCGCACTTGGAGCAGACGCGGGCCTTGGCCTCCTCGAACGCGCCGCAAGCCATGCAGCGCACCATGTCCGTGGTGGGGCGCGTGGCCGGTGCCGACTGCTGGAACTCCACGAACACCATCTGCTGCGCGCCGATGGTGATGCGGTCCATGTGCGTGAGCTCGTGGCTGCCGGAGATGAGCGTGCCGTTGACGGACACCCCGTTGCGGCTCCCCAGGTCGCGGATGCGGACCCCGTCTGCGCGGACGTCCAGGGCGGCGTGGCGCCGCGACACCAGCGAGTCGTCCACCGCCAGATGGCACTCCGAGCTGCGACCGATCAGGAACTCCCCGATGGGCATCTCGAGGTCCGTGGATTGGTAGCGGAGTCGATAGCGGCGCACGGGCGGGAACGATAACACGGAGGGTCGCGAGGAAGGAAAATGAGCGCGGGGTCTCACCAAAACGAAACGGGCCGCAGAGGCGACCCGTTCGAGTGGTTGCGGCGACGCCGCGTGGGGGGCGGGACTCAGCCCTCGTGGGACACGATCTGCCCGAGCGCTTGCTCGAGCTGACCCTGCACCTCGATGGTCTGGTTCACCAGCGTGCGCAGCTCCAGCAGGTCGCGGCGGAAGTCCTCGAACTCCGAACCCTGGGCGCCCAGCACGTCACGCGACGTGACCGGGTTGGTGATGATGATGTACTGCTCGGGCGTCGTGGTGAGCGGTTGGTTGGTGTAGATGGTCTTGTCCGTGGGGCGGTCGCGCCGGGTGGGGCGCGCCGGCACGGTGGTCATGGGCGTGGTGGGCGGGGTGGCCGGCCAGTCGATGAAGTGCAGGTTGCACACCAGCTGCCCGCCCGTGATGCTGGGCACGCAGCCCGTGGTGGGGCGCGCCAGCGAGTCCGTGGCCACGCCGGTGAGGGCAGCAGCCGCCTCTGTGAGCGCGGCGCGGTTGCGGGCGTTCAGCGTGAACGTGGCAACACGCTCGATGGTGGTGAAGAGCTGCTCCAGCAGCATGTGGTACTGGATGATGGGCTGCGCCGCCGCCGAGAACTGGTTGAACTGCGTGGACGCGAAGGTGGCCACGTTGTACTCGGGCCGCGCGATGGCGCGCAGGTCTTGGATGGCCTGGAAGTCCACCTGGGCGCCGCCGGTGCGCTGTGGGTTGGACGCGTTGATGGCGCGGTCCACCAGCTGCTGGGCCTGCACCACCGCGGCGGAAGCCTCTTGCGCCTTCTCGAGGATGGAGCGCGCGTCGCGGATGGCCGCCTCGCGGACGGCGTTGTCCTCGCGCGCACCCGCGACGGTGATGCCGATGATCGCGCCCACGATGGCGAACACCACGCCGAACGCCGCGATCTTTCCGGCCTGCTTGCGACCCACCTCGCTGTCGGCCACGGGCTCACCGTCGATGACGATGCGCACCTGCTGCGGCCCTGCGGCGGCCTCGCCGGCGGCGAACGGATCGGCCTTCTTCTTCTTGCGACGCTCCTCCTCCTCGGCGGCCGCAGCTTGCTGCGCCTGGACCATGGGAGGGGCTTCGACTTTGGGCTTGGCGGTGCCCAGCATGGGGCCCGGCATGCCGCCGACGGTGGACGGAGGTGGCACCACCCCACCGAGGTTCGGGGGCGGGGCGATGTCGCCACTGCCCGCCTGCACGGTGCTGGGGGCGATAGTCCGGCCCAGACGGGCCTTCAAGTCCTTGACTTTACGTGGCTTATTAGGGTCGTCTGACATCGCTGCTCTGCTGCAAAGGGAGGGCGCGAAGGTAGCTGTGCAAGGCCAGCACTGTCAAGCGCTGCCTTCCCCACTCGGCCCTTATTCGCTCGGGCTATTCGTCCTGCGGCAGTGGCCGGAACCAGCGCAGGATCAGCCATGAATCCAGCAGCGCGATGAGCACCGCCAGCAGCACCACGCCCAGCGACCACGCGTAGCTGGACGGCGGCTCGTCCGCGAGCAGCACCAGCGAGTCCGCCGACACCGGCTGGTCCATGCGGGTCTCGAGGTACGTGCGCACCGAAGAGAAGCGCGCCCCCAGCTGCCCGAAGGTCACCAGGCGCCCGGTGAACTCGCGCCGGGTGGCCAGCCGCTCTTGGTCCTCGTCCTCGTAGGCCACCTGGACGTACACGTTGCGCTGGCCAGCCAGCGGATAGAGCGTGTAGTGGTCGCTGCCCAGCATGCGCCGATAGCGCACGGCCGTGGACAGCATGGGGCTGCCCTCGATCTGGACGTGCGAGTTGGGCACCAGCCGAGCGGGGTCCAGGCTGGTGGCGCTGCCCAGCACCACCACGTCGGATTGCCCGAAAAAGTAAGACAAATCAGCGCGCAGGCTGATGGCCAGGGACAACGCAGCCGCCACCACCGCCGCCATCATGGTCAGCGTGGCAACGCGCAGACCCCGAGGCGGCGCGGGCAGCGCCAACAGCTCGGGGTCGGTCTCGTCCCGCCCGGGGGCGAGGCCACCCAGCTCGGGGCTGGGCAGCTGAGTCATGTGGGGAGCGTGCGTCACGAGAGCTATGACAGCGTAGCGCCGAAAAAGTTCGTTGGGAACGACGAGAGCGCATCTCATGACCATGGGCCACGAGGTGCGCTCTAGTTTCCGAGCTCCCCGAGGGGACTCAGCCGGCGCGCTTCTGAGCGGACCGCAGGCGATCCAGCAGGCGCGGCGAGGGGAAGCGCTCGAGGCTGGTCACGAAGGCGGCGTCTTCGCCACGACCCTCGGCCTTGGCCACGGCGCTGATGAGCCCTGCGCGCGTGCCGTGGTCCTTCTTGACCTGCGTGAGCACGTCGTGAAGGTGGATGAGCTTGCGGTTCGACACGTGATCCAAGCCCTTTTCGGCGTTGGCGCGGTCGATGAAGACGTCGTCCGTGGCGAGCTTCTTGAGGGCGTCGACGAGCTTCTGCTTGTCTCCGAAGCGCTCCTTGACGATGGCGAGCGGCGACTTGTTCATGATGATTCCGGGTCTCTGTTTGGCGCCGGCGGAGCAGACTCTGCAGGCTGAGTGAAGTGGCTCGTCGAGGCGCGCACGGGTAAAGCCACGAGGCGCTCGCGGGGCGCGGGATGTAGCACGCGGACTCCTGGGGGTGCAAATCGCGCCGGACTCACGTGGATCCAGAGCGCCCGAGCGCGTATGGTCCGGCCCATGCCCGGCGAGTTCGTCCACCTTCACGTCCACTCGGAGTTCTCCATGCTGGACGGCGCCGTGCGGCTCAACCAGCTGGTGGACCAGACCGCCAAGCTGGGCATGGGCGCCATCGCGCTCACCGACCACGGCAACATGTTCGGCACCGTGCAGATGCACAAGCTCTGCGAGGGCAAGAAGGTGAAGCCCATCGTGGGCTGCGAGGTGAACATCACCCCCGGGCACCGCGGCGATCCGAACGACGCGCGGCTGCACCACCTGGTGCTGCTGGCGGAGAACCAGAAGGGCTACGAGAACCTCGTGCGCCTGGTGAGCCTCGGCTGGGTGGAGGGGCTCACCCCGCTCGGGCAGCCCCGCATCGACTTCGAGCTGCTGGCCAAGTACAGCGCCGGGCTGGTGGGGCTCTCGGGCTGCATGGGGGGCTACCTGGCCCAGGCCGTGCTCATGAACGGGCCGGCTGCGGGCCGCGACGCCATGGCCAAGCTGCGCGACTGCTTCCCCGAGGGTCGCTTCTACGTGGAGCTGCAGGACCACGGCTTCCCGAGAACCGCCCGCTGAACAACGTGCTGGGTGAGCTGGCGCGCGATCTGGGGCTGCCGCTGGTGGCCACCAACGACTGCCACTACCACGAGCGCGGCGAGGCCCCGGGGCAGCTCGTGCTGCAGTGCATCGGCGCCGGGCGCAGCCTCCGTGAGATGGAGGCCATGCACCACAACAGCTCCGAGATGTACGTGAAGTCGCCGGAGCAGATGGTGGAGCTCTTCCGCGACGTGCCCGGCGCGGCTCGCAACACACTGCAGATCGCCGAGATGTGCGCGGGGCAGGTCAGCCCCCTGAGCGACCCCAAGCTGCCGCGCTTCAAGGTGCCGGGGGGAGACACCGAGGAGGCGTACCTCGCCGACCAAGCGCGCCGTGGGCTCGAGGTGCGCCTGGCCGACATGGACCGCCGCAACATCCCCTTCGAGCGGAAGGTCTACGAGGACCGCCTCGAGGTGGAGACCCAGATCATCAACCAGATGGGGTTCCCGGGGTACTTCCTGATCGTCCAGGACTTCATCAACTGGGCCAAGGACAACGACGTGCCGGTGGGCCCGGGTCGCGGCTCCGGAGCGGGCTCGCTGGTGGCCTACAGCCTGCGCATCACGGACCTCGACCCGCTGCCCTACGGCCTGCTGTTCGAGCGCTTCCTGAACCCCGAGCGCGTGTCCATGCCGGACTTCGACATCGACTTCTGCATGGACAAGCGCGAGCTGGTCATCGACTACGTGCGCGACACCTACGGCAAGCAGTCGGTCGGGCAGATCGCCACGTTCCACCAGCTCAAGAGCAAGAGCGTGGTGAAGGACGTGGGCCGCGTGAAGGGGCTCTCGCCAGGCGACGCCGCGCGCATCGCCGCGCTCATCCCGGACCCCATCGCGGGCAAGAGCACGCCCATCTACAAGGCGCTCGAAGAGGTGGAGGCGCTCAAGACGCTCTACGACACGGACCCCGCTGCGCGCGACGTGCTGGACATCGCCCAGGGGCTCGAGAACCTCACGCGCCACGCGGGCATGCACGCCGCGGGCGTGGTCATGTCCGAGGGGCCCATCTGGGACCACGTGCCCGTCTTCTGCCCCGACGAAGGCGTGTACGTCACGCAGTACCACAAGGACGACGTCGAGGCGGCGGGCCTGGTGAAGTTCGACTTCCTGGGGCTGCGCACGCTCACGGTGCTGGACAAAGCGGTTCGTTTGATCAACCGCCGCCCGGACCGGCAAGGCGAGTTCGATCTGAGCGCGCTGCCGCTCGACGACCGCGGCACGTATGCGCTGCTCTGCTCGGGAGAGACCACCAACGTCTTCCAGCTCGAGTCCACGGGCATGCAGGACCTGTTCAAGAAGCTGAAGCCGGACTGCTTCGAGGACATCGTGGCCGCCGTGGCGTTGTATCGCCCCGGTCCCATGGGCGCCGGCATGCACAACGACTTCGTCGAGCGCAAGCACGGCCGGCAGCGCGTGGAGTACCCGCATCCCAGCGTGGAGCCCATCCTGCGGGACACGCGCGGCGTCATCGTGTACCAGGAGCAGGTCATGCAGATCGCCCAGGTGATGGGCGGCTACTCGCTGGGCGGCGCCGACCTCTTGCGGCGCGCCATGGGCAAGAAAAAAGAGTCGGAGATGGCCAAGCACAAGGCCACCTTCGTGGACGGCGCCGACAAGAACGGCGTGGACAAGAAGACCGCCGAAGACATCTTCGATCTGATGGCGTTCTTCGCCGGCTATGGCTTCAACAAGTCGCACTCGGCGGCGTACGCGCTCATCACCTATCAAACGGCCTATCTCAAAGCGCACTTCCCCGTGGAGTTCACCTGCGCCACGCTCAGCGCCGACAAGGAGAAGAGCGACAAGGTGGTGCGCACCGTGGCCGAGGCCCGCAGCATGGGCATCACGGTGCTGCCGCCCGACGTGAACGAGTCGGAGATCGACTTCTCGGTGGTGTACTCGCCGGAGGAGGGCCGCGACATCCGCCGCCCCAAGGACAAGCCCGTGTGCCAGAAGGGCGTGGTGCAGGACCCGCAGGTGCCGCGCATTCGCTTCGGCCTCGGTGCCATCAAGGGCGTGGGCAGCGCCGCCCTCGACACGGTCTTCGAGTCGCGCCAGGACGACGCCCACAAGCAGGACCCGTTCATCGACCTGTTCGACTTCTGCGCCCGCGTGGACCTTCGCCGTGTGAACAAGGCCGTGGTGGAGGCGCTCATCCAGTGTGGCGCCTTCGACGGCGTGCACGCCCCGAAGGACGTGTCCCGGGCCCGTGCGTTCGCGGCCCTCGAGCAGGCCATCGAGCGGGGCAAGCGTCTCGCCGCCGAACAAGCCAGCGGGCAGACCAGCCTCTTCGGGCTGCTGGGCGAGTCGGACACGGCCAAGTCGTACTCACGCAGCGGTGGCACGTTCCCGCCCGCCGAGGACTGGGACTCGCGCGACCAGCTCCAGCGCGAGAAGGCCTCGCTCGGCTTCTACGTGAGCGGACACCCGCTCGACCGCTACGCCGCCGAGCTGCGGCGCTTCTGCAACGCCGACACCGAGACGCTGGCGTCCATCGACGTGAACACCACCATCGTGCTCGGCGGCTCGGTGGAGGCCTACCGCGAGCGGCGCACCAAGCGCGGTGACAGCATCGCCTTCTTCGAGCTGGAAGACGCCGTGGGCCGCGTGGAGGTCATCGTCCGGCCCAAGATCCTGGAGCAGGGCGACAACCGCGACCGGCTCAAGTCCGGCGAGCCCGTGCTGCTCACGGGGCGCGTGCAGTTCGAGCGCGACCGCATGGCCGACGACGATGCGCCGGAGCAACCAAAGCTGGTGCTCAACGACGTGCAGCTGCTGGCCAGCGCGCTCGCTCAGAAGACCACGTCGGTGGTGGTGCAGCTGTCGGTCGGCGAGGTGTCGCGGCAGAAGCTCCAGGCGCTGCGCACCACGCTCGAGGCGCACCCGGGGCCGTGTCCGGTGGCCCTCACGCTGTCCAACCCGCAGGTGTGGAGCGTGGACCTGCTCGAGACGGGGCTGCACGTGGAGCCCACGGACGGCCTGCTGGCGAGCCTCGAGCGGCTCTTCGGCAGAAAGGCGTGTGAGCTGCGTTGGGCGAACCCACCAGCGAAGCGGAACTGATCGCGCGGGCGAGCGCGATCGCGGGGCTGACCCTGGCCGAGCTCGCAGCACAGCTGGGCTGGCCTGCGTGGGACGACCTCGAGCTCGGTGGCACGCGCCGCAAGGGCCGCGTGGGGCAGCTGGTGGAGCAAGCGCTCGGTGCCGCGTCGGGCTCATCGCGCGGCCCCGACCTGCCCACGCTGGGCGTGGAGATCAAGACGCTGCCGCTCGGGCGCGACGGGGTGCCACGCGAGACCACCTTCGTGTGCACGGTGCCCCTCGGCGATCTGGAGCGCACGGACTTCGAGGACAGCGTGCTGGCGATGCGCCTGGCCCGGGTGCTCTTCGTGCCCATCGAGACCGAGCCCGGCGTCGCCTTCGGAGCGCGCCGCGTGGGCAGCGCCTTCTTGTGGTCGCCGTCCGCCGCCCAGCTGGCCCAGCTGCGCGCCGACTGGGAGGCCGTCGCACAGCTGGTCGCCGCGGGCGAGATCGACTCGCTCGACGCCCGCCTGGGCGAGGCCCTCCAGGTTCGCCCCAAGGCAGCCAACTCCACCGTCCGCCGAGTCCTCGCCAGCGAAGACGGCACCCTCTCCTGGGCATCCCCGCGGGGCTTCTACCTGCGCCGCACCTTCACCACCGCGATCGTCCGCGAAGCGTACGCGCCCCGCGTCTGAGCGGCGCCCGGGCGCCCCTCGTCAGGCGACGCGCGCGAGGGCGGTCTGAGCCGCCGGAACGATCTGGACGCCGGTGCCGCGGATCATGGAGGCGACCGTGGACGCCAGGCCCATCATGCTGATGCGGTCCTTCGTGCTGCTGGCCAGCACCACGTTGCCGTGGCCGGCGCGCACCATGGGGGCCACCACGGCGCGGATGGCGACAGAGCGGGCCGAGACGGCCTCTTGGTCCACGCGGCCCCCACTGACGACCACGGCCTGGGCCAGGGTCTCGTAGGGCTGGATGGCGTCCACACGCTTACGCACGCGAGTGGCGAGCTCCGACACGGTCTCACCCGGCTGCTGGATGATCAGGCACACGTCGTCAGCGTCCTGGCGGAACTGGTCGACCCAGCTCTCCCAGTCGCTTCCGCGCTCGGCGATCACCATGGCAAGGTTGTAGAGGGTGGAGTTCATGACGCGTCTCCTAATCTGCGTCGGCACACGAAGAGCTAAGCAATCGCTGTGCCAATGATCCGGTGGTGTCCGTGTTTGAGGGCGGTGTCCTGAGAATGATTTGGGTTTTCGGCGTATGCTCGCCGGAGTTGCTAGCCGTGATGACGTTTCTGGATTGCAAACGTTTCACACAGTCCTTCAGAACCGTGTCCAAGTGTCCACCTTGGGCAACCCGGGTGACGGAATGGCGCGTCATCCATGACGCAGTGCGTAGCGGACAACGCGCTGCGTCAAGTGTGATCCCGCACCCGGAGTTCGTCCGCTGCGGGCGCAAAGCGGGAGTGGCCAGTAGTGGCTACTCCAGTTGCCACACCGTCGCTTGGAGATGAGGGACTCATGCGCTATCAGGGCGCATGCCGTTTCACTGGAACCCGGATCCCATCATCGCCGAGCTCGGCAGCATCGAGCTCCGCTGGTACGGCGTCTGCTTCGCCATTGGGATCCTGTGGGGTGCCACGATGCTGCCGCGCTACTACCAGCAGCGCGGCTTCAGCGAGGACCACGCCAACTCGCTGTCCATCTGGATTCCCCTCTGCATGATCATCGGGGCCCACGCGGTCCACATCATCTTCTACGACACGGAGGTGCTGACCCGCTTCTGGCGCACGCCCGACTGGGACCACTTTCGGCCCATCCTCGACGTGCGTTCTGGTCTGGCCAGCCACGGCGGGGGCCTCGGCTGCATCTTCGCGGTGTGGGCCTACGCACGCAGCAAGAAGCTGAGCTTCTTCGAGCTGGTGGACGCGACCATGCTGGCGGCCGTGTGGGTGTTCCCGTGGGTGCGCATCGGCAACTTCGTGAACAGCGAGATCCTGGGCATGCCCGCCACCGTGCCGTGGGCCGTGGTGTTCGACCAGATCGACCAGACGCCGCGCCACCCCACCCAGCTCTACGAGGCCACGCTCGGGTTCGTGCTCATCGGCATCGCGGTGTGGCTCAACCGGAAGCACGCGCACCGCCTCCGGCCAGGCGCGCTGTTCTTCACGCTGCTGGGGCTCTACTTCGTGCTGCGCTTCATCGTGGAGTTCTGGAAGGAGCACCAGACCCCGGACCCCATGTCCGCGTACATCACCACGGGGCAGTGGCTGAGCCTGCCCATCTTCCTGACCTGTGGCCTGGTGCTCTTGCTGAGCAAGCGCCACGGCATCCTCACCCCGCCGGACGCCGACCAGCGTTGGTGGGAGCGCGCGGCCCCGGCAGCGCCCCCTCCGGCCGAGGGCGCGGCCGACAACGCATAGCTCCGCGGTAGCCGCGGGCCAGCGCTAGCGCCGGGCGGGCGCGGCCTCTGCGGCGTGCACGTCTTCGATGCCACCATCCAGGTTGCGTGCGGCTCCGGTGATGGCGGCGCGCAGGGCGGCCTCCAGCATCTGTTGGCGCTGCCGCTCGGTGTTGTGGACGTTCACGTTGGCGCGCACGCTTGCGTTGCTGGTGTCCACCGCGCGGATCATGAGACCCGGGTCGTTGGTGATGGCCAGCTGCACCTCGGCGCGCACCGTGGCGACGTTGTTCTCCACCGTGTAGGTGAGCGTTGTCACCGCCACCTCGAGGCGCAGGAAGACCACGCCGTCCGGGGCCCGCAGCACGGCGTCGGGCGAGTGGTCGTCGGGGCGCGGAGGCACCGCCGTGTGGACCTCGGTGCGGGAGAGCGACGTGAGCATGCGGGCGGACTCGGCGCGCACGAACTCGGTGGTCTCGCGCGGCTGGACCACGCCGTCGGCCACGCTGATGCCTCCCACACGGACGCGCGCGCGCGGGGTGGAGTCTCCCGACAGGCGGGCGATGGCGTGGCCCACCTGAGCGCGCACGTAGGCCACCGCGTCGGGGCGCAGGCGCCGCAGCGCGGCCAGGGTGCGGGCGTCACCCACGGTGCCGAGGGACCTTGCAGCCGCCGCGCGGATCTCCGGGTCGCGGTCGCGCAGCGCGCGCTCGAGGGCGCGGCGCGCGCGGGCGTCGTTCGCTTGGCCGAGCGCTTGCGCCGCAGCGACTCGCTCTGCGCTGGTGGCGCGCCGGTTGCCGAGCGTGCGGGTCAGCGCGGCCACGTCTGGCGCGGGCGGGGTCTCCTCGATGGCCATGAGCGCGGACGCGGGGGAGGAGATCGTGGCCACGCTGGGAAAGAGCAGCGCGAACAGCAGCGACCAGCGAGCAACGGGGGAGCACCAGGAACGAGAGCGCATCAGGAGTACCTCGGGGGGAGAGCCACGGATGGAGACACGATACTCGCAGACGCAGCCCGCGGGAGCGGATTCATGAGCGCGCGAAAACCCACGCGGCGATCCCGGTCAGCAGCACCAGCTGGATCAGGCTGAGCACGAATGCCGCGCGCAGCCGGTTGGCCTGCGGTGGAAGGGCCGGGTCTCCCTCCGGCGCAGGCAGCGCGAAGACCAGCACGATGAGCGGATTGCAGAACAGCCCGAGCGCGCCCCAGTACGGACCGCGCCCCGCGCGGACGGCCACTTCCACGCACGTCCAGCACCACAGGAAGAGCAGGGCGAAGACGCACGGGAGCTCGACGATAGGCATTCGCGGGAGGATGGTGCCGACGAGCGCGCGGGCCAACCCTTGACGACCCCGGTGACGGCTGTTAGGAACCCGTCGCCTCGAGAAGGGGTCGTTAGCTCAGTCGGTAGAGCAGCGGACTTTTAATCCGACGGTCGCGGGTTCAACCCCCGCACGACCCACCGGTTTTCCCTCCTCTGGGGCAGAAAACCTCAGTCCCCATCGTCTAGTGGCCCAGGACACTGGCTTTTCACGCCTGTAACGCGGGTTCAAACCCCGCTGGGGACACCGAAGCCCTGCTCAGCTCACGCTGCGCAGGGTTTTCCTTTTCGGGGGTCACAGCACCTGCAGGCGGCGCCGGAGCGTGCTGGTGGCGTGCAGGCCACCGTCCTCCGGGCGCGCCATGGCGGCGGTCTCGAGCGAAATGCCGGCCAGGGTGGGCGCGTCGCGCGGAGGGATGTCCTCCACGCGGATCTCGAAGCGGCCGTGGTCGAAGGGCTTCCCCGTGGCGGCTTCCACGCGCACCAGGCGCTCGTGCTTGCCCTCGGCCTCGAAGGTGAGCGCGCGGTGGATGCACAGCGGGTTGTCGCCGGGCTGGCCCAGCCACGCGTGCGCCGTGTAGCTGCAGCCGCCGCGGCAGGGCTCGGCGTAGTAGCAGGTGCGGCAGAAGCCCGAGAGGGCCTCGACGCCTCGGTCGGCCAGGCGCCGCAGGGGCTCGCGCGTGAGGATCTCGCGCAGCGGCGTGACGCGCAGGTCGCCGCCCGCATAGGCGTCCGTGGGGAGTGACGGGCAGCCCTTGAGCGTGCCGTCGGCCTCGATGCCCAGCGTGTACTCGCCGGCGCCGCAGCGCGTGAAGTGGGCGCCCTCGGCGCCGCGCGAGCGGATCCACTCTTCGTACGGGCCGAAGTAGCCCACGTTGTTGCCCGGCCGCAGGCGCACACCACGCGGCTCGAGCACGGTCTCCTGGATCCACGCGAGCAGCGGGAAGAGGTCCAGCAGGTCCAGCGGCTGCAACATGAGGTCCGCGCGGTCGGCGGCGTTGCCCAGCGGCACGGTGAGCTGCACGCGCCAGTCGGTGGCGCCCAGCTCCGCCACCAAGCGCGCGAGCGCGGGTAGCTCGGGCAGGGAGAGCCGGTTGACCTGCGTGTTGACCGAGAGGTGGATGCGAGAGGCCGCGACGCGGCGCGCGGCGGCCACCGCGGCGTCGAAGGCCCCACGGCGTCCGCGCTGCGCGTCGTGGGTCTGGCCGAGGCCATCGATGGAGATGCTCATGGCGCGGATGCCGGCGTCCTCCGCGGCGCTCACCACCTGGTCGTCGAGACCGAAGCCCCCCGTGGTGACGCCCACCACCATGCCGTGCGCAACGAGGGCGCGCGCGATCACCAGCCAGTCGGGCCGCAGGTAGGCCTCGCCGCCGATGAGCGTGACCTCGCGCACCTGCGCATCCGCCAGCTGCTGCACCACGTCGAGGGCCTGCTCGGCGCTGAGCTCGCCGCTGCGCGCGGCGCCAGCGCGGCTCCCGCAGTGCCGGCAGCTGAGGTCGCACGCGAGCGTGAGCTCCCACACCGCATAGACCGGGTGCGGCGCGGCGAGGTCGTCGTCCCGGAGGTGGCGCGTGGTGCTCGGCGGGCGGCGGCTCAGAAGTCGAGCCCGTAGGTGACCGCAGGAGCACGATCCGGCCCCATCGGCGTGTACTCGGCGTCCCCGGGAGCGCGCCGGCGCCGAGCCCGTGGCTGCGCCTCTTCGGCGGCGGCTGCGGCGGCCGCGGCAGCCTCTCTGGCCTGCGCTTCGGCGGCCGCTGCGGCTTCTGCGGCAGCGGCTTGGGCGGCGGCCTCTTCGATGGCGCGGGCGCGCACGAGCGCCTCTTCGGCAGCGCGCGCTTCGGCTTCGGCGGCGAGGCGCCGGCTCTCCTCCTGCTGTGCCGCCGCTTGCTGCTCGGCCTGCACGCGCGCCTGCTCCTCCGCGGCCGAAGGGCCACAGGCCCCCAGCCCCATGAGCGAAGCGGCCACCATCCCGCCGCGGATTCCGAAGCGCGGGGCCGCACCCGTGGTGCAGAACGGGCAGCGGCGGTCGCGCGGCGTGTTCCCCGCCACCACGTGTCGCCGGCAGCTGGGGCAGCGCGTGAGCCCATCGGCGGTCTTGGTCAACAGGGTGTCGTCGGGCCGCTTCATGCGCCGAGCGTAGGCCGGTGTGCCCTCGCGGTTCAAGGCCCCTCCCTCAGCGAGGCGCAGCGCCAGCCTGCCCGAGGTGCTGCTCGAGGAAGCGGTCGTGGTCCTTCCAACACGCGACCGCCGCGGGGCGCGAGCGGAGCGCATGGAACGCGTGCGGCTCGCCTTCATAGGTGCGCAGCTCGGCCGCCACGCTGCGCTGGTCGAGGGCCGCCTTCAGCCGCACGCTGTCGTCCAGCAAGAGGTCACCCGTGCCACAGAAGATGAAGAAGGGCGGCAGGGGCCGCGTGGGCGCATGCCGCTCCACCAGCACCACCGGGTCGGCCAGCACACGCTCGCCCGCCGAGAGCCCCACGGTGCCCAGGTACGCCAGCTCCATGGCCTTTGCGATACCCGGCACGAAGCGGCCGGGAGGCTGGCCACCGTCCCGAAAGAAGCGCGCCATGTCGCTCACTTGGTAGACGCCGCAGCCCGCCAGCACCGCGTTGATGGCCGGCCCATCGCGGCGGATGTCCTGCGCCCAAGGCAGGTCCAGCTCGTAGCCGTGCGCGAGGGCCGTGGACGTGATCAGGTTGGCGCCGGCCGACTCGCCTGCCAGCGTGACCTGCTCCCCGCTGGCGCCGTACTCGCTGGCCCGGCGTCGCACGTACAGCAGCGCGGCGGCCACGTCCTCGCACGCCGCCGGATAGGGGTTCCGCGGCGCGAGGCGGTAGTTGATGTTGAACACCGTGAAGCCACGCCGCGCGAACGCGACCGCCAGCCCGATGTGCGTGTCTTTCGAGCAGGCCGAGAAGCCGCCCCCGTGCACGTAGATCAGCGCGCGCTGCTCGGGTGGAGCGTCCGAGAGGCGAAAGACGTCCAGCCGGTGCGCGGGCAGTCCGGTCCCCACGTAGTCCACGTCTTCCCAGATGGTGAGCCCCTCACGCCTGCGGCGCGCGTGCGGCATGTTGCGCGTCAGCTTGGGGACTGCGTGCAGGGCGTCCACGACGGCGCGGCCGAGTGCGGCGCGACCTCGGGTGGCGATGACCTTGGGGATGCGCGGCATGGGAGCGCGAGAGCATAAACGCAGAGAGCCCGCCGAGCGAATCGACGGGCTCTCTTGCCGGGACTCGCGCCCCGCCTGACGGTCGGTGGACTACATGCCCATGGGCAGGAGGCGCAGCTCGGAGATGGCGAGGTATGCACCACCATGGTTGGCGCTGATGGTCACGCGCACGGTCGAGACCGGGCCGTTGGACGTGATGGGCACGTTGGTGATGCTCTCCTGCGCCAGCGACCCCACGCCGCCGCCAGCCGGTGCCCCCGTGGGCCCCAGCAGCTCGATGAGCACGTCACGCGCGCCGCTGGTGGCGTAGCTGCCGAGGTGTGTGTCGAAGCTCAGGCCACCGATGAGCGTGGGCTGCGCCAGCATGAGCGTCATCTGCACCGGGTAGGTGGGGCTCATGGGCGTGTACCACTGCGTGGCCGCGTTGCCGTCGTTCAGGTTGGCGGCGCGGTAGCTCGCGCTCCACTCCGGCAGCCCGGGAGCCACGGTGTAGGGCAGGCCGGCGCCCGCGACGGGAGGCGGCATGGGGGGCGGCATGGGGGGCGGCATCACCAGGCCACCGGCCACAGCCGCCGGCGCGGGGGCTTGGCCCGTGCCCGGAGCCGGACGCAGCGTGAAGTCGGCAATGCCCAAGTAGGCGCCGCCGTGGTTGGAGCGCATGGTCAGGCGAATCTGGCTGGGGACCACCGGCGGCGTCACCGCGATGGAGTTGACCGCGCCCTGGTTGAGCGTGAACGCCATGCTGCGCGGCGGCTGGCCGTCGGCCGTCATGATGTCGATCTGCACCTCACGCGCACCCGAGGTGTTGTACCCGCCGAGCGTGGTGTCGATGTCGATGCCGCCCACGGGGGAGGGCGCCAGCGGCGTGAGCGTGGCCATCACCGGGAAGGTGGGCGACATGGGCGTGTACCACTGCGTGGTGGGGTTGGCGTCGGTCATGCCCGTGGCGCGGTAGCTGGCGCTCCACTCGGGCAGGCCCGGCTCCACGCGATAGGCGATGCCAGGGACGATGGGGGCAGCGGGGGGGGTGGGAGCCGATGGCGAACCGTTGCCGCAGCCAGCCAGTGCTGCGATGGCGGTGGCGGTCATCCACGTGTCCCGGACTCGGCTCTTGCGAGTGAACATCATTCTGTACATCCCTTTCACCCCCACTGTTGGGTGTTGTTGCACGCGTGTGTGTCGCGGCGGTGAGAAGCTACCACCGCGGAGATCCTACGCGCAACGACGGACACGATTCCCTGGGAAACTTCCGTCCAAGGTGTCGTATGCTCCTCTGTCGTTGCGTCACTCTCAACTTTCAGGAGGTGTCATGGGTCTATTCGATATGTTTGGTGCGGGCGGTGGGGCGCTGCAGATCCAGGTCATGGGGCAAGCGACCTCGGGCGGGACGCTGACGGGCAACTTGGTGTTCACGGGGGGCAAGCGCGCTCAGAACGTCACCAACATCGCGATTCGGATGAGCATGGACCAGCGCAGCATGCAGATGACGCCGCAGGGGCCGCAGCAGCGCACCGACTCGCGCGACATCGTGCCGCGCATCGTGGTGACGCAGACGTTCACGAGCACGCCCGGGCAGCCCTCCACCTTCCCGTTTCAGATGACCATCCCCGGTGGGTTGCCGAGCACCACGCAGGGCGTGGTCACGTACCACTTGCGCGCTTCTGCAGACATCGACAACGAGCCTGATCCGGGTGCGTCGCAGGAGATTCAGGTGATGGGCACCGGGCCCGCGGTGGCGCAGGGGATGCCGGGGCAGATGATGCCTGGACAGGGGATGCCGGGGCAGATGATGCCGGGGCAGATGATGCCCGGACAGGGCATGCCGGGGCAGATGATGCCGGGGCAGATGATGCCTGGACAGGGCATGCCGGGGCAGATGATGCCGGGCCAGATGCCCGGTCAGGGCATGCCTGGGCAGATGATGCCGGGCATGGCGGGTGTGGCTGGCATGGTCGCGGGAGTCGCGGGCATGGCGGGCATGGCTCAGGGCATGGCGCCCGGGATGGCGCAGGGCATGGCGCCCGGGATGGGTCAGGGCATGGCGCCCGGTATGGCACCGCAGCAGCTGGCCATCGGCACGCGCGTGATGGCCATCTGGACCGATGGCCAGTACCACCCTGCGCGCATCCAGTTCGCGCAGAACGGCGTCTATTACGTGGACTGGGAAGAGGCGCACCTGGGTCAGACCAGCCCTGTGTATCCGCAGCAGCTGCAGATTCATCCGCAGCAGCACGCGGCCGCGCCGGTGGCAGCCTACGCCGCGCAGCCCGCCCCCGTGCAGAAGGCCGTGGACCCCTACGCGCAGCAAGCCGCGAAGCACGACCCGTACGCCGCCAAGGGCGGTGTGGACCCGTACGCTGCCAAGGGCGTGGCCCCCGGTGGTGCCGTGGCCGTGGGCGCCGCCGTCATGGCGCAGCACCCCTCCAACCAGCAGTGGTATCCCGGTCGCGTCGCGTCGGTGCAGAACGGCATGATCGGCGTGGACTGGGACGACCCGGCGATGGGTGCGTCCAGCTGGGTGATGCCAGCGGCTGTGCAGCCCCGCTGACGACCAAGGGCGAGGAGGCGCTGTAGCAAAAGCTCTACACGCGCCGGGGGAGGGTCGGGCCACCCGGCTCGGTAGAATGGAGACGAACCCAGCGGCGCTGCAAGGCGCCGCGCTTCGTTTCAGGAGTCACCCGACACATGCGCACTTCCTTCGCTCTGCTTGCCACCGTCATCTCCCTGCTCGGCCTCACGACCACGGCCTCTGCGGACTGCTTCGGCTTTCGTGAGAAGAACGCCGTGGTCTGTGTCCCGGGCTCCGACAACGCGGCGCGCCGTCGCGCCGAGAGCGTGTGCGAGGAAGCCACCGGCTCCGAGTGCGCCATCAGTGGCGTGGTGGGCAGCACGTGCCAGGAGAGCAGCAGCCGGCAGTGCTACGACGAGAACGGCGACCGCAACCGGCGCCTGACGGGCTACTGAAGCCGGTCTTCGCGATAGAGCCGCTCCACGTAGCGCCACAGCGGACGCCCGCGATAGCGAGCCACGAAAGGCTCGAGCGCAGCGGGCAGCGTGTGCTTGCTGAAGGGGAACGGGTGCTCGGCCGGCATGACCAGCGGGCCGAGCAAGCTGGCCACGCTGATGTCCGCGCGGGTGAGGCGGCCCTCGAGCAGGTAGGGGCTGCTCCCGAGGCGCGCCTCGAGCTCGGTCCACGCAGCCTCGAAGGCTTGCTCGGCGGCGGCCACGTCCGCGGGGTACAGCTTGTAGCCCTTGGTGACCTGCGCCTTCATCACGGGGAACATCGCGTGCAGAAGTGGACCACTCCACCACGGGCCGTCTTGTGACCAGAGCGGGATCACGGCCTCGCGCGTCATCATCTCCGAGTAGAAGATGCGGCGCAGCGCCTCGCCCAGGTCTCGGTCGGCGCGCTCTTCGAGAGCCTGCCAGCCGTTGTCCGCAGGGGTGAGCGAGCGCGCGGGCTGCAGCGCGTCGAGGTGTGCGATGATGCGCCCCGACCCCTGGATGGGTGGCCCATCGGCACGGGTGAGCACCGGCACGGTGGTGCGCTTCACGCCCAGGCGCTTCATGGTGGCCACGTGCGGCCCGGGGACGCACCGCACGAGCTCGTAGGCGACGCCGTGGTGGTCGCAGGCCCAGCGAGCCTTCTCGCTGAAGTGACTGATGGGGAAGACGTAGAGCTGCACCACGGACTCGTGCCACGCGGGTGGCGCCTAGACCAGCCCGCCCCGTGGAGTGGCGCGCTCGGCCAGCGTGAGGGCCACCGCGCTCAGCAGTTCTTCTTCGGCAAAGGGCTTGCGCAGCAGCGGGGTGGCCAGCCCGTCGAGCGCGGCGTCGGCCACGCCCGACATCAGCAGGAAGGGCAGGGCGCAGTCCCCCGCGTGGACCGCCGCGAGGAGCTCGAGCCCCGTCATGCGCGGCATGGAGACGTCGGAGAGGACCAGCTCCACGTCCGTGGCCATGGGCCAGCTGGTCGAGCGCGTCGAGCCCGTCGCGCGCCTCGATGACCGAGTACCCCGCGGCTTCGAGCGCGTCGCGCACCAAGCCGCGGATGGGGTCCTGGTCCTCCACCACCAGCACTCGCCCGCGTGGCTTCTGTGCGAGGGGTTGATCGGCAGCGGGGCGTGGCTCCGCGAGCGGCAGACGGATGCGAAACGTGGTGCCCTCGCCCAGCGCGCTCTCCACCTCCACGGTGCCGCCCGACTGCTCGACGATGCTCCACACGGACGCGAGCCCGAGCCCCGTGCCGTGCCCGCTGGGCTTGGTGGAGAAGAACGGCTCGAAGACGCGCTGCGAGATGGCGGGGCTCATCCCCACGCCGTGGTCCCGCACGTCCATGCGCACCCAGCGCGCGGGGGCGCGCGCGTCGCCGCTGTCGGCGTGGCTCTCGAGGCTGGTGGCCAGCGTGAGCGTCCCTCCGTTCGGCATGGCGTCGCGCGCGTTGGTGGCCAGGTTCATGAGCGCTTGCTCGATGGACGCCGCGTCGCCTTCCACCTCGAGGGGCGCCTGTGTGGTGCTGAACTCCACCACGATGCCGTGCCCCACCAGCGCCTGCAGCATGGGCATGGCGTGGTCCACCAGCTGCACCAGGTCCATGCGCTCGCGCTTCAGGGTGGTGCGCTTGGCGAACGAGAGCAGCTCTTGGGTGAGCCGCTGACAGCGCTGCGCCGCCGCGCCAATCTGCTCGAGCGAGGCACGCGCTCGTGCGTCCATGCCGGTGCAGGCGCTGGCGATGCGCATGTGCCCGAAGATGACCTGTAAGTAGTTATTGAAGTCGTGGGCCACGCCGCCGGCCAGCGTGCCCACCGCCTCCATCTTCTGCGCGTGGCGGACCTGCGCCTCGAGCTCGAGCCGCTCGCTCACGTCCAGCACGGAGCCCACGATGCGGAGGGGCCCGGGCTGCCGCACCACGGCGGCCTCCATGTGCACGTGACGCACGCAGCCGTCGGCGCGGAGCATACGGAAGTCCACCGGCTCCGGGGCCTCTGTGGCCACGCCGCGCGCCGCCACATCCTGCACGCGCGCGAGGTCTTCGGGGTGGATGGCGCCGAAGAAGAGCTCCACCGTGGGCTCGATGGACCGGGGTGCGAAGCCCAGGATGCGGAACATCTCGTCAGACCAGCGAATGTCGTTGGTCTGCGTGTTCCACATCCAGCTGCCCAAGTGAACGATGCGCTCCGCCTCGGCGAGCAATAGCTCCCGCTGCGCTAACTCGTCGACGGTCGTTCCAGGCCCGTTCGCGGTCATCTCCCCGAGCGTATCACCCCTTTGGGGTCATTTGGTCCAGCGAGCGTCGAACTCGCAGCGGTCCAAGCCCTGATAGCGGCAGCGAACGTGGCGCACGGTGCCGGGGTTCCCCGACAGCGCGAGGCCGCGCTCGAGCCATGGCCCGGGGCCGTTGGCGCAGGTGAGCGCACCCGCCGTGGTCTGCTCGTCGCTGGGCCCTTGCAGCGAGAGCCGCCAGTGGCCGGGGCCCATCTCCTCGGCGGTGAACGTGCCCGTGTCGAAGTAGCGTCCCCACAGGAAGCCCGTGCGCTTGAGCATGAACTCGGGCGATCCCAGCTTGAGCACCATCTTCACCAGCGTGGTCAGCTCGCGCTCGCCGAGGAAGCCGCAGAACGCGCGCATGCCCACGTTGGGGTCTGCGTACTGCTGGCTGAAGAACGCCGAGCACAGGCCGTTCCAGGCCGACACCGGTTGCCAGCTGGAGGCGAGCAGGATGCCGTCGTAGAGCTCACGCTCACCGGGCAGGGCACGCGCCAGCGCCTTCTTCCAAGCCTCTTCGCCGTGGTTGTCCACTACCCACTCGCGCAGGTGGTTGAAGATCAGACCCTTGGCGCGGCCGTTGGCGGTGGGGGCAGGAGGCGGGGGCGGTGGAGGGGGCATGCGGGTCTATCGTTCGGCTAGAATTGGACGCTGGAAGCCATCTCGCGGAGCGGTACGTACAGCGGGATGCCGGAGTTCACGAGTGACGTCTCCGTGGCAGCGAGCGCCGACAGGAATTCGGCGTTGGCCTGGCGCAGCCCCGGCTCGCTGAAACCGTACTCGATGTCGGCCAGGCGCTCCACCACGTAGGGCGCGAAGAACATCAGCGAGCACATCTTGTAGTTGAGGTTGTCGCGCACCGTCACCAGCGTGCGCGGGTCCGGCGCGTCGCGCTGCTCGAGCGTGGGCACCCGCGTGTGCAGGCGGAAGGGCACCTCGCGCGGGTCCACCTGCCCGTAGATGAAGTGGTCGGCCGAGTGCGAGATGGCCACGTCGAGCGCGATGCTCGCGAACACGCGCGCCAGCACGTCGTCGTCGAAGATGGTGGCCCCGCTGGGGAAGCCCGGCACCCACTCCGCGCAGTGGTCGGCCCACTCCACCACGTCGGGCGGGCGCTGGGCCACGATGGAGGCCGTGACCTTGCGCCCGAACTCGAGCAGCGTCTGGTGATAGCGCCCCAGGAACGTGCCGTACGGCGAGTGGATGACCGGCGCGTCCAGCGGGAAGCGGTAGCGCGGGTAGGCCCGGTTCGGCGTTCCGTCCGCGTGGTCCAAGCCGCGCCACAGGGTGGCCACGATCTCGGCGTGCTGCTCGAGCGTGCCCGGATACGGCGCGTAGATCAGACCCGGCTTCAGCACCGTTTGGTCGCCGTAGAGCACCGCGTAGTTCACCGCCAGCGCCAGCTTGAAGTGCGGCAGGAGCAGCTGCTTGAGCGTGCTGCCGGGCTCGAGGCGCGTGCGCGTGATGGCGTCCACCGAGTTGCTGGGGAAGTGCAGCTTGGGGTGCATCAAGAGCGTGGTGATGACGCCCGCGCCCTGCAGCGCGAAGTACTTGGCGGTGGTCCAGCCGCCCGCGTGGCTCGGGTCGAAGACGTTGTCGTCGAGCGCGATGGCCACCAGCTCGTAGGTCTGATCGGCGCGCCGCTTGAAGAGCACCACCGAGGGCACGGTGCTGCTGTCGGCGTCGCTGGGCACCAGCCGCATGGGCGAGAAGTCGCTCTTGTACCAGCCCTCGCCTGCGCCCAAGCCCGGGCCCTTGCTGCCGTTCAGATAGGCCGCGAACCGTGCCAGGTCCGGCGCGTCGAAGAGCGCCTCGGGCGTGAGGAACTTGGAGAAGATGCCGTCGCACAGGATGTCGCAGAAGCGCTGGTCCGACACCGTGCGCAGCCCCGGGTTCTGCCGTGCCCAGAGCCAGCTCGGCAGTGTGTCGAAGAGCACCTGCTTGATGTAGCGCCGCCCCACGTGGCGGTCCCAGTCCTTCTGAACGTCGTCGGGCACGTGCAAGACCGCCGGGGCGCCGTCCTCGAAGAAGTCGGGCGCGGGTTGTGGCCAGGGGCCGAAGCTGTAGTCGCGTCCTCTCGTCAGCATCTTCTCTCGTCCCTCGCCTGACCCGGCGGGTGCTTCATCGCGTGGCTCTCTGTCAGTGAGCTACGCGAGCCAGTCGGCCCTCGTCAAGAACCAAGCGCGCGCGGATCGCGAACGCGCCCCTTGGGTGAAAACGCCTACAGACAGGGCACAACGTGAGACTGTCCCCGCATGCGGTACCCGCTGTCCGTGGACTTCGTCGTGTGCCTCGTCGCTGACCAGCGCAGGCCTTGGGGCGTGTTCGTCCCCAGCTGCGGGCGCGGGCTCGACGAGCACGCTGCACGAGCGCCCTGCGGTGCCGCTGGCCGAGGAGCCCACCGCCGAGGCGCTGCCGTTCATGCAGCTGCACTTCATCGACGTGGGGCAGGGCGCGGCCACGCTGCTGGAGTTCTCGTGCGGGGCCGTGCTCATCGACACGGGCGGCGAGCGCCAGCCGTCCGACCACCGTGGCTCGGGCTGCCCACGCGCGGACCACGTTCCGCCGGCAACGTATGACGGCAGCGCGCAGCTGCTGGCGTACCTGCACGCGTTCTTTGCCCGGCGGCCCGATCTGGGAGGACGCCTCGACGCGCTCTACCTGACGCACCCGCACGTGGACCACACGCGCGGAGCGCCGGCGGTCATGCGGGCGTTTCGCGTGGGGGTGCTGGTGACCAACGGGCAGGACGGCGGCTCGGGGGCGTGCGAGCAGCGCGAGGCCGAGCAGCTGGCGGCGGCCAGCCCCGACACCCGCGTGGTGCACGTGCCGAACCCGGGTGCGCCGCTCGGGCTCACCGACGAGTGGCTCGACCCCGTGGCGTGCGGCGACCTCGACCCGGAGCTGCGCGTGCTGTTCGGGCGGGTGGACGCGGGCGTGGCCCACCCGGGCTGGAGCGCGACGGACCTGCACAACGAGAACGAGCACAGCGTGGTGCTGCGCGTGCAGCTGGGGCGCTTCAGCGCGCTCTTCACGGGCGACCTCGAGACGCAGGGCATCCAGGATCTGCTCGCGCAGTCGGCCCCCGAGGCGCTGGACGTGGACCTCTATCACGTGGGCCACCACGGCTCGCACAACGCCACCACGGCGGCGCTGCTGGCGGCGCTGAGCCCTGCCACGGCGGTCATCTCCATGGGCTCGCCCACGCGCGAGGCTTCGTATAGCGCGTGGCACTACGGGCACCCGCGCGCACAAGTGGTGGCGCTGCTGGCGGCCAGCCTGAGCGGGCGCGCCGAGCGGCGGAGCGTGCTGGTGGCCACGGGGCAGCACGCCTTCGAGAGCGTGGAGATGGACGCCGCGCTGTACGCCACCGGGTGGGACGGCGACGTGGTGATCCGCGCCGAGGCCGACGGCCGCCACGCCCGCGTGCTGCCCTGAGGGAGCACGCGCGCCCCTGCGTCAGCGCGCTTCCCGAGGCCGCCCTGCGCGGGCCAGCATGGCCGGCGGCCGGTGGCCCCACTCGGTCCAGATGCCGTGCGTCTCGGGCTGCCAGCCCTCGGTGATGGTGCGGCCGCCCCAGCCCAGCTCCACCTCGAAGCCCGAGGGCGTCTCGGAGTAGAACGAGATCATCTTGTCGTTGGGGTGCTGCCCCAGCGTCTGCACCACGCGCACGCCGTGGTCCACCATGCGGTCGAGCGCCAGGCCCACGTCGCGCAGGTCACGCAGCTGCAGCATGAAGTGGTGGATGTGCTTGGGCAGGCCCTCGCCGAGCGCCAGCGAGTGGTGCCGCTCGTTCCAGTGCAGGAAGGTGATGCGCACGTCCATGTCGCCGATGCGCGTGATGATGCGGTCGCTCAGCCGCGCGCCCAGCACGTCGCAGAAGAAGCGCGTGGAGGTGGCCATGTCGCGCGCTCGCAGGGCCAGGTGGCCAAAGCCCTGAGCGCCGGCCACGAAGCCGCCGCGCACGACCTCGGAGGCGAAGGGCGTCGAGGCCTTCACCGGCCCCACGTACAGCTCGCACGTCAGGCCGCCGGGCTCCTCGAAGCGCAGCAGGCGCTCCACCCCACGTTGCTGCGCCTCGGCTTCACTGCCGAACTCCACGCGCGCATCGGCCACGGCTAGGTGCTCGGCGAGCTCCACGAACGCGTCCAGGTCGGCGGCCTCGAAGCCCAGTACGTCGAGATCATCGGCGGTCCCCGGCCGGATGAACAGGCGCTGCTCCTGGTCGTCGTGGCGCAGCGAGAAGCCACCGTCGGCGAAGCGCCTGGACACGCTCAGGCCCAGCACCTGGGTGGCGTACTGCTCCCAGCGCGCAGGGTCGGTCACGGCGAAGCCCACGTAGCCCAGCTGCGTGATGCCGCCCATCAGATGAAGAAGTCCGTGTTGGAGGCGCCCAGCATGACCGCGCCGAAGTTCTGCGCGGGCTTGTGCGGGTTGTTCACGTAGTGCGCCTCGGCGGCGTGCATGTCGTTGAAGTAGCGCAGCAGCGGGTTGGTCTCGTAGATGGCGCTGCCGCCCGCCGCCTTGAACAGGTTGTCGATGGCGGTGACGCACTTGGGGCCCACGCGCGACGTCTCGTAGCGCCACTGCACGCGCTTCTCGAGCGGGATCTTCTCGCCGCTCACGGCGTAGTCCATCATGTCTTGCAGCTGGTCGTAGAACACCAGCCGCAGCTCCTTGAGGGTGGCGGCCGCCTCGGCCACGGCCAGCTGCGCCGCCGGGTTCTCCGCCACGCGCGAGCCCGTGCTGCGTGCCACGCGGCTCTTCTGCAGCGCCACGAACTCGCGCAGCGCGCCGTCCAGCATGCCGATGCCGCCCGAGGCCACGGCCCGCACGAACATCTGCCCGAAGGGGATGCGGAAGAGCGGCGCCGTGTTCTCCGCGTGCCCGGGGCTCTTCTGCCGGAAGCCGTCTCCGAACTTGTGCGTGCGGTGCTCGGGCACGAACTGCTCGCGCACCACCACGCTCTTGCTGCCCGTGCCCTGCAAGCCCGACACGTGCCAGTCGTCCTTCACCTCGAAGTCGCGCTTGGGCACCAGGAAGGTGCGCAGGTCCTGCGTGTTGGGGCTGCCGTCGTCGTTGGGCGCGAAGGCACCCAGCATGGCCCAGTCGCAGTGGTCCACGCCGCTGCTGAAGCCCCACTCGCCGCTCAGCGTGTAGCCGCCCTCGGTGCGCTGCACCGTGCCCACGGGCATGTAGGAGCTGGAGATGAGCGTGCTCGAGTCCGAGCCCCACACCTCTTGCTGCGCCTGGTCCGGGAAGAGCCGAGCTGCCAGCTGTGCACCGACACCACGCCCAGCACCCACGCCGAAGCCGGGCACGCGCTGGCCACGATGCGCGCCACGTCGAAGAAGATCTGCGGGTGCGCCTCGGCGCCGCCCCAGCGCTTGGGCTGGAGCGCGCGGAAGAAGCCGGCGGCCTGCATGTCCGCGATGGTCTCGGCCGGGACCTGCCGCCCGGCGCGGGCCCGGGGCACACGCTCGAGCAAGGCAGGCACCAACGCCTCGGCGCGCGCGACCAGCTCCTTGCGCAGCGCCTCGTCGGGCAAGGCTGGGCTGTGGCTGTGAGTGGGGCTCATGTTCGTCTCCTGGTCGGTCGCGGGGTCAGACGTAGAACTGCTGGTACCACTTGCGCAGCTTGTGGAAGGGGCCGTCGCCCTCGCACAGCACGGGGTTCTCGACGAAGCGCTTCTCCATCCAGATGTCGATGTCCTCCTGGAAGCCCTTGCTCATGTTCTCCACGTAGCCGCGCTGGAAGTGCTCGGTCTGGCGCGCGTCCTTGCCCTTCTTCAGCATCACGGCGAAGCGCAGGTCCATGCTGTTGTGTCCACCATGGTGTTGGCGTTGATCAGGCGCGCCTCCATGAAGCCGTCCCAGCGCGAGATCTGGAAGCCGGGCCCGTAGTACGTGGCCTCGATGTGGTAGCGGTCCACGCCGCCGCCGATGGGGTAGGCCACGCCCGAATTGATCTGCTTCGCGATGTGGCCCGTGAACTCGTTCTCGAACTTCTCCACCTGCGTGCGGTGCACGGGGCTGAAGTGGCCCACGTCCACCACGTTCTCCACCAGCTCGTGCGGGTGCGTGTGCACGCGCAGCTTGGCGTGCACCCACGGCATCCAGTCGGCGTCGTCGCACTCGGGCAGCACGGGCACGTCGAACTGCGGCGCGCCGCCGGCCGGGTCGTGCCACATGAAGATGATGTTGTTCACCTCCTTGCAGGGGGTGGTGTCCACCACGGCCTTGCCCGGGATGCGCGCGCTGTAGGGGATGTGGTTGCACTTGCCGTCCGGCCCGAAGCGCCAGGCGTGGAACGGGCACACCAGCGAGTCGCCGTTGACCTTGCCGCGCGCGAGGCTGCCGCCCAGGTGCGGGCAGTACGCGTCCATGATGCGGGGCACGCCGTCGTCGCCGCGGTAGAGCGCGTACTTCTTGCCGAAGTAGTTCAGCGTGTGGACGTCGCCCACCTTCAGCTCGTCGGAGAACGAGACCACGAACCACCCGCGTGGGTAGCCCTTGAACGCCTTCTGGCGTGCCTCTGCGTTGTTGCCCGGGGGAATGATCGTGTCCATGGCGACGTCCTCCGTTCAGGCGTTGTAGAGCTCGGCGGGCAGGTTCATTCCGTCGAACGTGCCGGCGGGGAAGAACTGGCGCAGCCACTTGCGGAAGAGCGGGATGGGACCGTCGCCCTCGCACAGCATGGGCGGGTGCACGAAGACCTTGTTCTCCCAGACGGGGATGTCTTGCTCGAGCTGGCGCGACACCTCGGCGATGAAGGCCTTGCCCACGCCGCGGTCGAGCGCTGCGCCGCCGGTCTTCTTGACCATGAAGCAGAAGCGCACGTGCACGTAGTCCTTGTCCTTCGGGGTGACCGACGTGACCAGCAGCGTGTCCACCACGCCCTTGAAGCGAATGGTGTTGAAGCCGAAGCCATAGGACGTGGACTCGATGCTGCCCGCCACCGCGCCGCGCGTGGTGCCCATGCCGGCCTTGCTGGCCACGCGCATGATGTGTCCGTCCACGCTCGCCTCACTCGCCGGGTAGTCGAGCGTGCCGTGCAGGTACTGGAAGTGCGCCACGTCCACCTGGTTCTCGGCCATGTCCAGGCTGTGCGTCTTGATGTCCCACTCGCGCACCTCGAAGTCGGTCCACTCGTCGGAGCCGATCTCGGGGATGACCGGCACCTCCCACTCGGGCGCGCCGCCCTCGATGTCGTTCCAGGCCAGGACCATGCCGTTGCGCTCCATGACGGTCCACGGGCGCACCTTGGCCTTGGGCGGGATGCGCTCGGCGTACGGGATCTTGGTGCACTGGCCGGCGCCATCGAACTGCCAGGCGTGGAAGGGGCACTTGATGGTGTTCTCCACCACCTTGCCGCCATGGCCGAGGTGCGCGCCCATGTGCGGGCAGAACGCGCCCAGCAGCTTGGGCTGCCCGTCCTCACCGCGGAACAGGACCAGGTCCTTCTCGAACGCCTTCACCGGCAGCACTTGCCCGGGGCCCAGCTCTCGGCTGAGGGCCACGGCGAACCAACCTTTGGGACTGGACGTGAACGGGAAGCGTGATGCACTCATCGGGGCGGTCTCCTCTGAAACTAGAACGTGTTTCAGTTTGAGGTGGCGTTTGCACGCGGCGTGCCATGGGCATTTGCGCTTGATGTGGGCGTGGTGCTGGGAGAGGCCGCGCAAGTTGCGACGTTGCGGTGGGGGGGTGGCGCAGGGGCTGCGCAGGCGAGGGGGCCGGGCGCTGCCGGGGAGGAGGACCGTCGCCGTCGCCGTCGCCGTCGCCGACAACGCCCACGCCCACGTTGACGTGGAGGTTGCTTCGCGCAGATGGGTTGATCGAGATCATCGCCTTTGGGCGTGCTCGACCCCAGACTCGGCGCATGGACATGGAAGCCACCGATGCCCCCGGCGAGCGCAGTGGGAACGCGCTGGTTCGCGCGAGTCGTGCGTTTGCTGAAGAGGATGTGCGCGAGAGCACGCGGGTCACGATCACCACGCTGGCCATCATCGCGGCGCTGTGGGTGGTGCACGCGCTGGTGCCCATCTGGGTGAAGCCGCTGAGCGGCTTGGTGCTGGGGCTGACGCTGGTGCGCGGCTTCGTGCTGTTCCACGACTACGAGCACGGCGCGATCTTGCGCGGGCAGGCCTGGGCCAAGCCGGTGTACGACGCCTTCGGGCTGCTGGTGCTGACGCCGCCCAAGGTGTGGCGCGACACGCACAACTACCACCACGCGCACAACGCGAAGCTGGTGGGCTCGCACATCGGCAGCTACCCCACGCTGAGCGTGGCCATCTGGAACAAGCTGAGCCCCAGTGACCGGCGGGCCTACGCGCTGGCGCGCAACGGCTTCACCATCTTGTTCGCGTACCTGACCGTGTTCCTCATTGGGATGTGCGTCTCGCCGCTGCGCCGTGACGCGCGCCGCAACCGCTCAGCGTGGGCTGCGCTCGGGCTGCACGTGGTGCTCGCGGCGCTGGCGTTTGCGCTGGGTGGCGCCGAGGGGCTGCTGCTGGGGTTCCTCTTCCCGCTGAACGTGGCGTTCGTGACGGGTGCGTACCTGTTCTACGCGCAGCACAACTTCGAGGGCGTGAAGCTGCGCGGGCGGCACGAGTGGGAGTTCACGCGCGCGGCGCTCGAGGCGTCCAGCTACATGCCCATGGGCCCCGCCATGCGCTGGTTCACGGCCGACATCGGGTACCACCACGTGCACCACCTCAACTCGCGCATCCCGTTCTACCGGCTGGCCGAGGCCATGGACGCCATCCCCGAGCTGCAGCACCCGGGCGTCACGCGCCTCCGTCCGCGCGACGTGTGGGCATGCCTGGGGCTCAAGCTGTGGGACGCAGAGGCGCAGCAGATGGTGCCGTTTCCGCGTGGTGCGAGCGCGGGCTCTGCCGCAGGGCCCGACACACGGTCTCCCGTCGCAGCCCCGTGATCTCACCCAGCACCCCGAGCGAAGCCCAGACCGGGCGCTGACCACCCAGGAGCTGCAGCGTGGCGGCCAGGCGCTCCCGGGCGCTCGCGATGGCGCGCAGCGTGGCCCACTCGGCCACACGGTCGGCGATGCGCTCGTAGACCGCCAGCGTGCGCATCACGGACGGCGGGTGCTGCACCAGCGCGTCGGCCAGCAGCGCCTGCGGCGCGAAGCAGACCTGCGTGGGGCCCATGGCCTGGCACTCGTCCGACCAGCCGTCTTGGGCGTGCGCGCGGCGCTGCGCGAAGGCCTCTCCCGCGGGCACCACGTCGAACACCATGGCGGGGGCGTCACGCATGTGCCGCGCGCGGGTGACGGTGCCCTGCGCCACGAAGCTGAGCGCGCCCGGCTGGTCCAGCAGGCGCGGGAGGCGCTGCCCCTTCTCCACCCGCACGGGGATGAGCGGGCAGCGCGCGCAGCCGTGCTCGGTCAGGGTGGGGAGGGCGTAGCGAGCGGGACAGTCGATCAGAGCCGGCATGGGTGGCGGGCTATGCGAAAGCGGTGCCAGGACGCGTGGTTGCCTGGGGCCGCACGCGATCTGCACATGGGCGGTTCTTCGACGAGAGGGCTAGCGCACGTGGTGCGTCGCCGCGCGGCCTGGGCGCAGCGCTTGCGTCGGCCCCCTTCGGTCGAGCCCCTCAGGACTCGTTGCGGGTCTTGACCGCGGCGAACATGCTGGACGGACGCTTGCGCAGCGTGGCCTCCATGAGCGACGCGATGTGGCTGGCGGAGGGGTCTTGCAGCAGCGTGCCGTGCGTGCCGGGCACGATGGTGACCTCGGAGCCTTGCCCCACGAGCGTGCGCCACATGCCTACGGCGCGCGGGAGCTTCGCGGGGCTGTCGTCGCCCGCCAGGTACACGAGCGCGCGACCAGGGTAGGGGCGGATGACCGGCTCGTAGGCCACGAGCGCGCGCGCATAGGCCGCCTCGCGCGCCTGCCACGTCTCTTGCTCCGGGGTGGCAGGGCCCGCAGCAGGCGCGCGCTCCACCAGCCGCTGCAGCCGCTGAAACGCGCGCTCCGGCACCGCCAAGGGGTCTGTGCGCAGGCGGGCTGCCAGGTTCAGCAGGGGCTCGAAGCGCATGGGCTCGAGCGTGCTGGGCAGGCGCGGGTCCAGCAGCACGATCAGGTCCGCCGGGGTGCCCAGCGCGTGGAGCTGTTGCGCCATCTCGAAGGCCACGAAGGCCCCGAACGAGATGCCCAGCAGGATCTTGGGAGGGGGCTTACTGCCTTGCTGGATGGCGCGCAGGTATGCGCTGGCCAGCGCCTCCACCCGGATGGCGTCGCCCGGGAACTCGAGCTCCTCGGCCACGTACACACCCATCACGCGGCGCCTGCGGATGCCGCGCGCGATGGTGGCATAGATGTGTAGCCCCACCAGGCAGTACACGGGCGTGGGGCCCTCGATGCCATCGTTGAGCGGCACCAGCTCGGCGTTGGGCGCTGCTGCTTCACGGGCGCTGGTGATCCAGTGAGCCAGTGCCCGTGGGCTGGGGTGCGTGATCAGCGTGGCCACCGTGGGGTACGCGTGCAGCGCCTCCTCGATGCGGCCCACCAGCCGCAGCGCGCGGATGGAGCTCCCGCCGCGGTCGAAGAAGCTGTGGTCCAGGCCCAGCGCGGGGTCGGCCAGCACCTCACGGAAGAGCACGAGCACGCTGGCCTCGAGCTCGCTCGCGGGCTGGTTCACCACGGGTGTGGACGGCAGCTCGGCGTCGCTCGGCCACGTGAGGGCGCGGCGGTCCAGCTTCCCTGTGCTGCTGCGTGGCAGCGCTGGGACCACGCCGATGCGCGCGGGCACCAGATGCGCCGGCAGGGTGGCGGCCAACGCCTGCCGGATGCGCTGCGGGTCGGCTGCCGTGTGCGAGACGATGAACGCCACGAGCGTTGGCTCGCCCGCGGGCGACGCGAGCACGGTGGCCACGGCCTCGGCCACGTCCGGGTGCGCCTCGAGCGCGCGCTCCACTTCGCCCAGCTCGATGCGGAACCCGCGCACCTTCACCTGCGCGTCCACGCGCCCCTCGAACACCAGGTGGCCGTCGTCGTCCACCCGCACCAGGTCACCCGTGCGGTAGACCATGCCGCGGGATGCATCGATGGGGTCTGGCACGAAGCGCTGCTGCGTCTCGTCGCTGCGGTTGAGGTAGCCCAGGGCCACCTGCGGGCCGCCCAGCACCAGCTCGCCTCGCGCGCCCTGTGGAGCCGGGCGTCCGTGCTTGTCCACGATGTACGCGCGGCATGCGCCGATGGGCCTGCCGATGGGCACCTCGTCTGGCACCTGCGCGCCCAGCTCGTGGCAGGTGGCGGTGATGGTCACCTCCGTGGGGCCATAGGCGTTGAAGAGCCGCACCTGCGGTGCCACCGCGCGGAAGCGCTTGCACGCGGCGTGATTCGCACGCTCGCCGCCAATGACCACGGCCCGCAGGCAGGCGGGCAGGGGCTGCGGCGCGCGCGTGAGGTGGTGCGCCAGCTCGTTGAAGAAGGCGGTGGGCAGCTGCAGCAGCGTGACCCCCTCGCGCTGCACCACGTGCAGCAGGCGCTCGGCCGAGCTTCCGCTGTGCTCATCGCGAATGACCACGCTGGCCCCCGCCAGCAGCGTGGGCACCACCTCTTCCAAGTACACATCGAAGCTGGGCGAGGCGAACTGCAGCACGCGGTCCCCGGGCGCGAGCGCCAGCTCGGAGGTGATGGCCTCGGCGTGCGCCACCAGCGCGCGCTGCGGCACACACACACCCTTGGGCCCGCCGGTGGTGCCCGACGTGTAGAGCACGTAGGCCAGCGCCTCGGGGTCTTGGCACAGCGTGTTCAGCTGGCCCGCGGGGATGCGCGCGGGGTCCACCGGCTGGAGCCCGCTCACCGCGGGCGTGTGCGTCTCGGGGCCCACCAGGAAGCGCGCGCCGCAGTCCTCGAGCAGCAGGTGAACGCGCTCGCTCGGGTAGGACGCATCCACCGGGACGTACACGAACCCCGCCAGGGCACACCCCGCGAACGTGACCAGCGTGTCCACGCTGCGCATGGCCATGGCCGCCACCACGTCCCCGGGCACCGCCCCGCGCCGCTGCAGCTCGCACGCGAGCGCCTCGGCACGCGCGCCCAGCTGCTGGAACGACACGCGCTCGCCGGTCTCCACCTCCAGCACCGCCAGCGCAGCGCCGTGCGCTTGGAAGGCGCGCTGCAGCCGCGCGCTCAGCGCCGAGGCCGGTGCAGGGCTGTGCGGCCCGGCCAGGCCCGGGTGGCCCACGGGCGCCACCAGCTGCGAGAGCAACGCGCCGGGGCGCGCGGCCAGCTCGCCCAGCACCTCGCCCAGCGCGGCGGCGAGTGTGGCGGCCACGGCGGAAGAGACCACGTCCGGGCCGTACTCCACGGCCACGTCGGCCCCGCCATCGCGCGTGCGGTTCACGGCCAGCGTGAGGGGTGCGGCGCTCTGGCCAACAAGCCGAAAGTGCCAGCCGTGCGTCTCGGGCAGGTCCTGGTGCAGCGCCTCCTCGAGCGAGTAGCCCTCGCAGACCACGATGGAACGCACCAGCTGGCGCGGGTCATGGAGCTCGCTGGCCGCGGCCGCTTCGCTGAGGCCCAGGGTCTCGAACGGACGCTGCGCCAGCAGGCTGCGCCGCACCTGCGTGAGGAACTCCGCCACCGTCTGCGAGCCGTCCAGCGTCACGCGCAGCGGCGCCGTGTTGATGAGGCAGCCCACCGTGTCGCGGCTGTGCTCGGTGAGCGTGCGGCACGCGCGGGTGACGCCGAACACCACGTCGTCGGTGTGACCGAAACTGGCGAGCAACAGCGCCCACGCGCCATGCACCACGCTGGCCCACGAGAGCTGGTGGTCTTTGGCGAGCGCGTCCACCGGGTGCATCACGAGCGCATCCACGCGTGCGGCCGCTTCCACGGTGCGCGTGGGCGTGGCGGGTTCCGGTGGCTTTGGCGCGTGGCGCCAGCCTGGCGTGGCGGGTGGCTCGTGCAGGCCACGCAGGTGCTCGGCGAAGTGCTGCGTGGCGCTGTGCACCAACGCGGGGGCCAACGCAGCGTGCGCGTGGATGGCGGGCGTGGGGGAGGGCGTGCGCGGCGCGGGGCCTCCCAGGGCGGTGCGCAAGACCTCGGTCAGCACCCGCTGAATGGAGCGGCCATCCAGATGCGCGTGGTGGAAGGTCCAGAGCAAGGCCTCGCCGTCCTGCGCTTCTAGCTGCGTGAAGCGCGTGACGGGCAGCTGGCTCGGGTCCAGCCCCGCCGCGCGGTCACGCTCCAGCAGTGCGGGCAGGGCGGTGGCTAGCGGCAGCGGCGACTGCTCGTGCGCCCAGGCGAGCGGTGAAGCGGCGTGCACCTGGGCCACGGGGTGCTCGCGGTCTCGCCAGCGCAGCGTGGTGCGCAGCATGGCGTGGCGCTCGATGGCCGCTGTGAACCCCGCGCGCAGGCCGCTGACGGTGTGCGCGGCGGAGGGCTGGATGACCACCTGCTGCAGCTCCGCGCCCGGCTGCGCCAGCCCGTTGAAGAGCATGGACGCCTGCATGGGGAGAGCGGATACTCGGCTGGGCTCTCGTCTTCTGTCCGCGCCTCGTCGTTGCCTCTCCAAACCACTACCAGCGCCTCCTACTTCGTTGCAGGAGGAGTGTGGGTCACCAGGCGGGGGGTGACAAGCGCGCTCCTGTTGCCGTTGCGGCCACGGCACCCGCGCGCGCAAGCATCAGTGAGCCGCGAACACGTCGTCCAGCTGAGCGGCGGTCACGGCGCGCCGGATGCACTGCTCCAGCACCACGCTCTCCGTGGCGTCGATGCGCGCGTCCACCTCGGGCGGCAGCGCGCCGAAGCGATCGGCGAGCAGGCCACGGAGAACGCCACGCAGCGCGCTGAGGTGGCCCTCTTGTCGGCCCTCTT